>JAYUVL010000208.1:0-26281 GCA_043754075.1 Cytophagales bacterium
GGCCCAAGTGGCCACAGTAACCGTGCGCCAAGCGGGTGAACTGATAGTATTGGAAGGCAATATTACCACCAATCGTACCCTAACCGCCAATCGCAAATACTTGATCAGGAGCGTCGTTCGGGTGCAACCCGGGGCCACGCTGACCATTGAGCCTGGCACCGTCATTTTTGGCGAAAAGGAAACCAACGGTACTTTGGTGGTCACTAGGGGCGCACGCATCAATGCAGCGGGCACTGCCCAGCGGCCCATCGTGTTTACTTCGGCCCAACCTCGCGGCCAGCGCAACTATGGCGACTGGGGCGGGATCGTGGTGCTGGGTGCTGCTCCCAGCAACCGGCCTGTTACCCAAGCCGTCGAAGGTTTGCCTGATGCCTACGGCGGAACCACCGTTGATGACAATTCTGGCACCTTGCGTTATGTCCGCATCGAGTTTTCCGGGATTGCCATTTCGCCCAACAACGAGATCAACGGCCTGACCATGGGTGGGGTAGGCCGGGGCACGACCCTCGAGTACATCCAGGTATCCTTTAACGGTGACGATGCCTTTGAATGGTTTGGGGGCAACGTCAATGCCCGTTATTTGGTGTCTTTCCGCACTTGGGACGATGATTTTGATACTGACTTTGGCTACTCGGGCAATGTGCAGTTTGGGGTAGCCCTCCGCGACCCGGCCATTGCTGATCAGTCACAATCCAATGGTTTTGAGGCTGACAACGATGCCCAAGGCACGGCAGCCGTTCCACTGTCGGCTTCGGTGTTTTCCAACATGAGTGTATTTGGCCCACTGGGTCGGGGCGCGGCCTCCGTCAATGGTCAGTTCGGCCGGGGTGCGCACATCCGTCGCAACAGCGCAATGTCCCTTTTCAATTCCGTGATTACTGGTTTTCCCATTGCGGGCATTTCCATTGATAACAATGGTGGTGGCACCAACGTGTTCGGCCATTTGTCCACGGGCACTTCAGCTTTGCAAAATATATTTCTGGCGGGTAACCCCGCGCCACTGGTAGCCGCCAACGGTGCAGTGATTGCCGACGTGACCACCTATTTCAATGAGGCTAGCCGGAACAACCGCATTGTGGCCGAAATCACCGCACTCAATCTGAACGCCCAGAATTTTAATCTGACGGCCCCCAATTTTGTGCCCCAGGCGGGTTCGCCATTGCTCACGGGCGCGGCGTTCACCGATGCCAAGGTAGCAGTGCCCTTCTTCCAGCGCGTGGCCTTCGCGGGCGCGTTCGGTGCCGATGCCAACTGGCTGCAAGGTTGGACCAACTTCGATCCCCAGAATACGGAGTACTAATCAACGTCGCAGTTGATCAGTCAGATCAAATTTGAATAACAATCGCCCCACTACTCTCCGGAGTGGTGGGGCGATTGATTTGGCCATTTTTGGGGCCAAGACGTGGAACGGAGAAAGATGGGCTACCGCAGCCTGGTATGAATAATGTGCTTTAGCCCCTTCATGCGCCGGAAGATGTCGTAAATGTCATCGTTGGAGGAGTCATAGTTGCGGCTGATGCAGTATTGCGGGCCGTGCAGCACCATAAAGTTCCAGATCAGCCCCACGATGTAGAGCCCATAGATGGGTTGGAGGTTGTTGTTCTGCTCGCGGGCCACCAGCATGGCGGCCAGGGCCTGGGCGTCGGGGTTGCCCTCGTTGTCCACGCTGCGCTTATACTCGTGCATACAGAAGAAGGGCACGTCGGGGTCGCGGAAGCCCGAGGCGATCATGCCGTCGACGATGCCCGACAGCTCGTAGTCGCCCACGGTGCCCTGGAGGGGCCGCTCCAAAAAGTAACCAAACTGTTTGTCGTCAATTTTGGTGAGTATGATCAGGGGGCTGATAAACTTGTTCTCGATTTCCGTTTCGTTCCAAGCTTTGCCAGCCCAGGCCAGTGGGCCTTGCAGCAGGTCGAGCACATATTTCTCAGTATCGGTAATTTCTTCGTGCATGGCCTCCCACTCGGCAAGCCAAGAACATTCCTCCACTTGTTTCAGCCCGAACGCTTTGTCCAGTTTGGTGAGGGTCCAGTCCCGAAAGGCGGCTTTTTTCATGGCTTGTAAATTAACATTGATCAAAGTTACGCAAAATGGGCCAAATTAGCTTGCCTAGCTACCTTTCAACCTTCCCCAAGGTTCGCGTATTTTTGCGGTTCAATGCTCATCTGCCCATGATTGTACCCGGCCCTAAGCTGCCCCTCGAGTTTTATTGCCAGCCCGATGTGGTGGCCATCGCCCAAGCCCTGCTAGGCAAGTACTTGGTCACCCACTTGGACGGGGAACTGACCAGCGGCCAAATCGTGGAAACCGAGGCCTACTGTGGAGCGACGGACAAAGCCTGCCACGCCCATTTTAAGCGCACCAAACGCAACGGGGTCATGTACCGCCCCGGGGGAGTGGCGTATGTCTATCTGTGCTACGGCATCCACCGGCTGTTCAACATCGTGACCAACGGCGAGGGCCTGGCCGATGCGGTCTTGGTTCGGGCGGTGGCACCCGCCGAGGGGCTGCCCACCATGCTGGCCCGGCGGGGCTTGGCCCGAGCGGCCCCCCGGCTCACAGCGGGGCCGGGCGCACTGTCCCAAGCCCTGGGCATTGGCCTCGCCCACTACGGCACCGACCTGACCGGCCCCGAGATTTGGGTGGAAGACCGGGGCGTGACCGTGCCCGCAATGGTGGCCAGCCCCCGCGTGGGCGTGGGCTACGCGGGCGAAGATGCCCTGCTCCCCTGGCGGTTCCGGGTGGCGGGCAACCCGTGGTGCAGCCCGGCCAAGTGAGTTGGATGCCCAGTTTTGGCGATCACTTGGCCGTGAATGGTTGGTCCAATTGGGTTACCGTAGATTTTTCATCGTCTTGGTATTGACAAACAAAATATCGCCGATTTGATCGTAACCCTTGAATACTTCCACGCCGTTGTGCTTGACCGTTTCGGAGCGAATGCCGATGATGGTGAGGTCGGCCCGGCGGGATTTCTGGTTGATGATGGTCTTGGTGTCCAAACTTTCTTTCTGGGCGATCAGCTCCACATTGGACGGCGAAATGGGCAACCGGCCCGAGTTGATCAGTTCCATGATGTTCTGCTTCTGTTCGGCCAGTTCATCCTCGGGGTAAATGGCCAAGATCTTGATGCTGGCCTCCTTCCATTCGGGGTGGCCCAGCACGATATAGCCCATGAGGATCATCAAACTGGCATTTTCGTAGTCGTTGGAGGTAATCCAGATGTCGATCTCATTTTTGTAGCCAAACACCCGATCGGAACTGCCCAAGATGACGGCATCAAAATCGGTGGCCTTGATCAATTGGAGGTTTTCCACAATGTCCTCGATCCCGTCGGTGTCAAAGGTTTTGGAAAACTCAAACATGATCACGTTGTTCTCTTTGCCCGAAATGCCGGGGAGCTGGATGGCCTGCGAGACGGCCGCCTTGATTGATGGGCTGACCAGGGTGTCAATATAAACGTTACTGTGCGTACTGTCCGACATTTTGATCAACTGCTGGAGCGATTCTTTGGCTTTTTTGTGGGTTTCTTTCGATAAATAGCCGGGGATCAGGTGGATGTAAGTCCCGAAGCCATATTTATAGGAGATCCAGCGTAGTAGGTGAAACGCGCCCACCCGCTCAAACGAGTGGGTAGAAATGCAGATGACAGCGGGCCGCCAGTGCTCGGCATCAGGTTCTTTCTTGGCTTGTTGCAAAAAAACCTGCATCCGGCGGCTGAGCTGAAAAATCACCCCCTGAAAAATGGTGGAAAGTCCCTGGCGGCGCTTTTGGTAGTCGCTCACATAGTAGTAGGTGAGCACCACCACGCCCACAAACATGACCGAATATTTGAAATTGATGTTGAGCATCAAGAAGATACAAGTGATTGCGCCCACCAAAGACACAAACCATTTGGAACGGAAGGAGGGCCGATAAGCGGGGTCGGCGGCAAAGTGTTCCAAGAACGAGATGAGGCAGATTGATCCATAGGTCACGTTGAACAACACGGCCAATACCACGATGATCGTTTGCAGATCGTTGATGATGATCAGGCCCAGGACCAAGATCGCACTGACCATGGTGGCTTGCAACGGCTGCGGATCTTGCGGGTCGGAGCGGTTCATTTTGGCCAACCAGCGGTTGAGGTTGATGTTGGGGAAGATCCGGTCGGCGGCCAAGGCTTGCAGGGTGCGCCCGGCCATGAGCAGCGACCCAATGGCCGAAAACATGCTGATCGTGCCCAATGCCAGCACGACGGCCGCTGGCCAAATGGCCACTTGGGCCATGACCAGTTCATTGGCCACTAGTTCTTCGGGCGCTTTGGCGATGAACAGCTTGAAGACAACGGCCAGAAAAAACACCAGGCCCACCACTGTAGCGCCAATAATGCCCCGGGGCAATGAGCGGCGCGGTTCTTTGAGGTAGCCCGAAAGCCCCAGCCCGGCGGTCATGCCGCAAAAAGCCGGCGAACAGGTCGCAAATATTTCAAAAAAGGAGGCGGGGTTCTTGATCGAATCGCGCAGGTCAAACAAATCGAGCGACGTCCGATATTCGATGCCACTGAACAAAAAGACCAGCATGGCCAAAGCCCACAAAGGCACGGCCAAGTAGAGCGCGTTGATGAGCAGCCGGGTGCCAAAGCGGAACACGAGCAGGCACAAGCCCAAAAAAGCGGGTACGCTCACCACTCGATAATCATAAACATAGATGCTCAGCGCTGACTCGAGCAGGTACTCGAACACGGGAGCAAACGCCCGCGAAAAAGTGATGATGTACAGCCCTGTCAGGATGGTTTGCACCAAATAAAGCGCTACCCCAATAGACACCCCAATGGCTATCCCAAACGAGCGGGAAATGATGAAATATTCACCCCCGCCCTCTACCTTTTGGTTGGTGGCAATTTCGGACAGGGCCATCGCCGTGGGGATGGTGACCAAATGGGCCAACAGCACCATGCCAATGGCGGACAATAGCCCCAATTGACCGACGGCATTGCCAAACTGTAAGATCAAGACCGAGCCCAGCAAGGTGGTCAGGGAGGCAATAAATACTGGGAAAGAACCAAAACCCTGTCGTTTGATCAAGCTTCCAGTACGCATGGTGTTGAATGATTTAAGGGTCAGTAGCAGGCAGAAAGGTCAAGCCATTTGCAAAGGTGGCATTTTGGGGGCAATATGCAAGGTGGGCGGGCAAAAGCTTGTTAAGTGGCCGTTTTTCGGTGCAATTTTAGGTACTTCAGGTAAGTATAGCGGGCGTTTTCGCGGGCAATGCGGTAGCCGGCCCGTCCATCCAAAAAACCCAACCGAAAAAAGTACTCGGCCACAAAGCGAAAAACGGGGCTGAACAGCCGTTTTGCCCACGTGGATCGTGTGCCCGCTGCCTGGCCCCGCTCCGCGAATAACGTGCTGTACATTTCAGTCTTGGCGTAAAAATCGGCAAGGGTGTCCACCGTATAGTGTTGTACCTGTCCGGTAAGTTTGCCGATCCGGTGCTGGGGCTTCAAGGTCAAGCCTTCGTGAACGGCATCGTGGTTCCATTGGAGGACCCGCTTGTCAAAAATGCGGACGTGCCACTCTGGGTTCCAGCCCCCAAACCGGATCCATTGGCCACAGAAATAGGTGGCAAAGGGCAGGGTGTAGGCATCATAGGGGCGCTCACTGGCGAAAGCCTGCTCGATGCTGGCCACCAGTTGATCCGAGAGCCGTTCGTCGGCGTCGATAGAAACCACCCAATTGTGGCGGGCCTGGGCATTGCCAAAATTCTTTTGCCCGGCATACCCGTCCCAATCCCGGGTGAAAAAGCGCGCCCCCTTGGCCAGACAGATCTCGCGCGTGCGGTCGGTGCTGCCCGAGTCTACCACCACTACATCATCGGTCACTTTAAACAACGAATCCAAGCAGTCGCCAATTTTCTGCTCCTCGTTTTTGGTGATCACTACGGCGGACAATCCAATCATCTCTTACGATTTTTTTACTATTTTGGCCGGGCCAATGTTCTCTATGGTATAGCCTTGTGGGTACGTGCGGATCAGCGAATTGGTCAGCAACCGGGGCGAGTTCTCAAAATTGAAGTGCCGGATAAAACGAGCGCGAATGCTCAGTGCCCCGTTAAGGCAGGTCCGGAGCCAGGGTGACGGATCGGCGTAGCCAAAAGCCCGCCGCATATCCGCATCCAAGAGCGCCCGAACAGCCGGTTTCACCAGCGGGGTGAACAGTTTGGGATACCAGCCCGCCATGATCCGCACGGTGGCATCGGCCACGTGGGCATTGGTGGGATGGTACTTAAAATAGCGGTTTTGATAATCTTGGGCGAAATGTTGCAGATCGGCCAACGTGGCCGGCACCTGCTGGAGGTGCATGCGCAGGCCTATTTCCCGAAAAAACTGGAACAGGGCTTCCTTTTCGGGAGTGGTCAATTTGCGCCAGCCATACTGGTCGATCCACCGGATCGGATCCAGCACAAAGGTGCTCAACACGTACAAAAAATCTTCGTTCGCAATGTTGAACAACCCGTGGATCTTGTTCATTTGCGCAATGGCCCGTGTGCCATCTGGGCTATCGTATCCTTTTTGCATAAACTCGGCTACCAGCACCGCCGTATCGTCGTAGCGTTTTTGCCCGTGCTGGTGAAATTCCCCCGTCCGCGCCAGTAGGGCCGAGATGCTGGGGCTGGCAAAGGTTCGCATCAGCGCCACTTCCAGCGCTTTGACCATGTCCCACGGGAATTCATAGCAGGTCAGCAGGTGGACCATTCGGATGTGATCCTGCCTGGGATCCAGGCTGGCGATTTCGCGGGCCACTGCATGGTTGCGCAAGAAACCTAGGGGCTTGGAGTAGGTTTGGGGCATTGGTTTTGTCGGGTATGGTGCACATTAGCCAATGGATGGTGCGCTTGGTTGCCGAGGCCCGAAAGCAATCATTGGCTGGATCAAGGTGCAAATAAAAAGCAATATTTTGGGGAATCCTTGACTTGCCAACGGGCATCACTTGGCCAGCAACCATTGTTCGGCCTGATCATACTCATCGAAATAGGCCGACTGATAGCCACCCGAGGTTTCCAGTTCCTGAAATTCGGCCACCACCTGCTCGATGGACAGCCGCTCGATGAATTCGGTGGGCCGCAAAAATGCCACTTTTCGGAAACCCGCCGCGCTGCCGGGTCGGTTCATGTGCTCCACTATCCACGCTTGGAGATCGGGGGTAACTGGGAACAGCATGTTCCGGCTGTCGGAAAGTTCAACCTCGGCGCCCTTTTGAAAGGCCAAATTTAACAGCGTTAACAGTGTTTGTTTGAACTCATCTTCCTCCATTTGGGCCGTTTCCCGCGACCATACATCGCAGATCAGGGATTTTTCGGCTGAAAAGAAAATTTTTACAAATTGGCTCTTGAAGATAAGCTCCATCCAATGCGGTTAAAACTGGAAAAACCCATTAAGACAACGTGCACCGGCGATCATCATTTCGCCAATAGTTTGGCCACGCCGAAATACGTTTGTTTACTAACCAAATCTTAACGAACAGATCAATGTTTTATTTGGATCGGATGGCAATAACGGGATCGAGGCGCGAGGCCACAATGGCCGGTACAATGCCCGCAATGATGCCAATGATCGAAGCCAGCGTGAGGCCAAGCACCACCCGGCCCATGCTCAGGCTGATCTGGAAGCTTTCGGTGGACAGAAAAGTGAGCAGCGACACCAACGCCAGCCCGGCCATCCCTCCGATGATGCACAGCAGGATGGCTTCAAACAAAAACTGGAAGAGGATGAAGAAGTTTTTTGCCCCCATTGATTTTTGGATCCCAATCAAGTTGGTGCGTTCCTTGACTGACACAAACATGATATTGGCAATGCCAAAACCACCGACCAGCATAGAAAATACGCTGATGAACCAGCCGGCGCCCGTTAGGGTGGCAATGATAGAGTTGAGCACTTCGGCAAAAGCTTCGGGCCGGTTGAGGGCAAAATTGTCTTCTTCTTTGGGCTTTTGGCCCCGGTAGGCCCGCAGCAGGCCCCGGGTCTCACTTTCCACTTCTTCTAGTTTGGGGTCGTCTTCATAGCCCTTGATCGCGATCTGGGGCCGTAGCCCGCGCCGCCGGGTGGAAGCGAACATTTTGGCCAAACTGCCATAGGGGACAATGCACAGGTTGTCGGTGCCCGGGGTATTGAGCAGAGAACTGCCCTGTTTTTTTAGCAGGGCAATGATGGTGAATTTGCTGCCCCGGATTTGCACTTGCTTGCCGATCGGGTTGATGGAGGTCCCAAACAGATCCTCGGCCAACTGCGCCCCCATGATCAATACATTGCGCCCCCGATCCACTTCTTGTTGGTTAAAATAGCGGCCTTCTTTGATTTTGATGTCGGAGACCCGATTGTAGAGGTAGGAAGCCCCTAGCACAGTGCTTCCGCTCGCGCTGTTGTTCTTGTATTTTACCGTGATGTTGCTGCGCACCGCAAAAACGGCCACTGAGCTGGCTTTGGACAATCGTTTTTCCAAGAACTTAAATTCATTGAAAGTTGGGTTGGGCCGTCGGAAATATTTCCACCACGCATAATCTTTTTCTTTGGCAAAAGTCCAAGGGAAGGTATCGACGTAAATGACTTTGTCACCCAAAAAGGAAAGGCTGCCGCGAATGCTGTTTTCCAGCGTGTCCACGATGGTGAGCACCCCAATAATGGCGAAAATACCGATCGTTACCCCCAAAAGGGAAAGAACGGTGCGCAGTAGGTTCTCGCGCAAGGCACCTATGGCAAACCTTAGGCTCTCGAACACAAGTCGAAGGGTGAGGAGCATGGTTTTGGTGGGCAGGGAATAAATACCCGGTTGACAAAGGTAGGTTGTTATCAGCAAAAAGGAAAGGGCCCCGGCGCGTTCAAACTGCCAATTGCCCGCGCCCAAAGCTAAGGGGGAGCAGCACCTGGACCG
Organism: Cytophagales bacterium; assembly: GCA_043754075.1. Taxonomy (GTDB): domain Bacteria; phylum Bacteroidota; class Bacteroidia; order Cytophagales; family Thermoflexibacteraceae; genus JALONO01. The sequence continues at coordinate 8,904 of JAYUVL010000208.1, forward strand.
ACTCGGCCACGAGGATTTCCGTTCCGGTATCGATCAGGATTTTGAGCGGCCCTTGCGATTTGGTTTCATACTCGGCCATAACTTGGCGGCAAGCCCCGCAGGGATATGCGGCCACAAACGAGGCGGAGCCGGCCCGGCGGGCAGCAACGGCCAGCATCAGCACGGGCACGCCCGGTTTGGCGCACGCAGCGGCGAAGAGCGCAGTCCGCTCCGCGCACAGGCCCGATGGATAGGCGGCATTTTCTTGGTTACTGCCCTGCACCACAGTGCCGTCGGCCAGCAGCACAGCCGCCCCCACCTCAAAATGGGAATAGGGGGAATAGGAAGATTGGCAAGCCAACTGAGCTTGGGCCAACAGATTGCGCTCTGGCCCGGCCAGTTCGGCCAGGTCTTGGTACACATCTAGCCATAGGTTCAGGTCGCGTCGTATTGGCATTAGGACAAAGATTAAAGAGATTTTGGCAATTTACAAGGTTTATTTCGATGATTTTCAACAACTTGTTGTTTCGGCCAATTGAGAAGCCCAAATGGTTGGTTTTATACTTTGATGGTTTTGACCGTTAGCAATACATCGACGAGCAACAGGGCAAAGGCAACGAACAGAAAGTATTGGTAATCATTGGCGGCGGTGTCCATTTGCTTGGTATCCCGTAGCTGGCCCTTTACCGCTTTCACCGCTTTGATGAGTTTGTTGACTTCGTTTTGTTGATCATTGATCTCAAAATATTGGCCTTTGGTCAGTTCGGCAATGTCCCTGAGCGCGCTTGGGTTGAGTTTGGTTTCCACTTCCCGCCCGTTTTGGTCGCGCTTGAAACTGCGCTCCCGATAAGGAATTTTGCCACCTTTCTCCGTGCCAATGCCCAAGGTAAAGACCTTGATTTGGTTGCTTTCCAGTTCACTGGCCATTTCTTGGGTGTCTTCGCCAAAATCTTCGCCATCACTGATGAGGATCACCAATTTGGCTTGGCTTTTTTGGGCCGGATCGTCCTCTTTCAATTTATCGACGGCCATTTTGAGTGGAGGGCCAAAATCGGTGCCCCCGCTGGGTACGAGGGAGGTTTTGAGCGATTCTACCCACAAGTTGAGGGAACTCTGATCATACGTGAGCGGACATTGCAGAAACGATTCTGATGAAAAGATAATGATCCCGATCCGATCTGCGCTAAATTCGTTGATAATCTTTTTGATCTCAAATTTGATTTTCTCAAGGCGGGAGGGCTGGATGTCCACCGCGTTCATCGATTGCGACAGATCGACCGCAATGTAAATGTCTTTACCAACGGTTTTGATCTCTTTTTTCAAGACTTCCCCAAACGACGGCCCCAACAGTGCAATGATCATGAGGCTGAAGTACACCACTCTGAGGGCAAATTTGAGCCAAACCCGACGGGTAGATGTGTGCATAATGCTGGCAATGCGGTGCATTTTGCCGATATAAAAAATATACAGCAACAAGAACACGCTCGCGAGCACTATCTCCACGATGGCAAATGAATTAAACCAGGTCATAAATCCAAATAAACGTAAAAAACCCGTAAACTTATACGAAGCTGGGCAAAATTGGGCAATCCCCAGTTGGCCCGTTCACTTACAACTCTTCCAACCGCATCCGTACCCAGTTTAGCACCGAATTGTTGGTGAGGGAAATGTTGAGGCCACGCTCGGTGGTCAGTTGCAATTTTCGGGCCTCTACCCCGTTGGCATCGGCCAGGGCAATCCACACTGTGCCCACTGGTTTCTCCGGGGTGCCACCGTCGGGCCCGGCTACGCCCGTAGTGGCAATGCCAAAATCGGTGCCATAGCGCAGGCGCACTTGCGCAGCCATTTCTTTGGCGGTTTCTTCGCTCACGGCCCCGTGGGCTTGCAAGGTAGCGGGCTGCACTCCCAACTGGCTCATTTTCACTTCGTTTGCATACGCCACCACGCCTCCCACAAAATAGCGGCTGGCCCCGGCCTGTTGCGTAAGTTGGTGGGCAACAAAACCGCCGGTACAGCTTTCGGCAGTGGCGATGGTCTTGCCTTGGTTTACCAGCAGTTGGCCCACCACTTTCTCAATCTCGTCATCGTCAAAGCCATACACATATTTTTGGATCAGGGGCATCACTTTGGCTATTTGGGCTTGGATGTCCGCTTCAAGCTGGGCCCGGTCGCGGCCAGTGCCCGTGAGCCGGAGCCGCACTTGCCCCATTCTGGGCAAATAGGCCAGCCGGATGTGGGGCGGCAAGGCCAGTTCCCAAGCCTCGATCAGGTCGGACAGCGTGGATTCGGGCACGTTGATCGTTTTGATCATTTTGTGGATGATGGTGGGCGTGTCAAATTTCTCGCGCAGCCTGGGGATCACGTGGTTGGCCATCAGCCACTTCATTTCGTAAGGCACGCCGGGCATGGACACATATATTTTGCCACCGTGCTCAAACCACATTCCGGGCGCTGTGCCCACGGCGTTCATCAGCACTTGGCAGTTGTCGGGCACCATGGCCTGTTGGCGATTGGTAGGGCTCACCTCGCGCCCCCGCATGGAAAACAAGCGGGTAAGGTTGGCCAGCACGCCCTCGTCCAGCACCAATTGCCCCCCGAAGTACTCCATGAGCGTGGTTTTGGTGATGTCGTCCTTAGTCGGGCCGAGGCCGCCGGTCATCAACACAATGTCGGCTTGGGCATTTTGCACCGCCCCCAAGATGGCGGCTTGGGTGTCGCCCACGGCCATTTTGCGCAGCACCCGGATTCCCGCCTTGTCCAGTTCGGCGCTCATCCATTGCGAATTGGTATCGGTGATCTGGCCATAGAGGATTTCGTCGCCTATGGTAATAATTTCGGCAAGAATATTTTTCATCGGTAGGAAAGCTAGCGGTCAGGTAAAAGCGTCGCGCAAGGTAATAAAAACGGGCGATAAATATTCCGCCCCCCCATTGGGCTTCGGGGGCAAGTGGCGCGGAATAGGTGGGCTTGGGTAGGGGAATCATTATTTCCTTTAACCTTTCATCCAGGGGTTGTTTAATTTCTCCCTTCGTCGAGTTGTCTTAATTTTAATTCCATCGAGATTAGTCGAAGCCCAGAATAGACATTCTCGGGAAAATCATAGGAAATGGCCCGATAAAGAGCTAGACTTTTCCGATAATGCGCTTTGGCCTCTAGCACTTTCGCCTGTTTTTGCTCTACTTCACCAAGAAGGAGGTAAGAAAGTGCCAGCCCATCTTTGAATTCAATCAGGGCTGGATAATCCAGATGGAGGGCCTCGTTCAAGACTAGGGCTTTTTGATAAAACTCCTCGGCCCTGGCCAAATCACCTTGCTCAGCCCGCACCTTACCCATTTTTTGGTAACTAGTAGCGAGATTATACTTATCATACATGCCAGATAGGTGACTATGTGGGGATACCTCAAGCAGGGCCAAAGCTTTTTGGTAAAATCTCTCGGCCCCGGCCAGATCGCCCTGCACGAGGTAGATGTCGCCTTGCCATAGGGATATCTTCGCCATTTCCTCGGCCCGACCCTCGGAAAGCTTCTCCCAGCTGGCCAAAATGAGCAGGGCGGCTGGATACAGGCCCAGTTCCACTTGTAAGTCAACTATTTGGGGATAAAGCGTGGCGAGGTAGGCAGTTTCGCTGGGCGGAGTTTCGGCTAGGGCCGCGGTGAGGCGAGCCAGTTCGGCTGATTTGGTTTGGCGGTGCGCACTGGTCAAACCAGTAGTTTGAGGTTTGTCTGGCCCTAGTCCTAGGTCCATTGGGTCGGGCTGTTCCATCACCAGGTCCACCACCAGCGACCGAAACGACCAGAGGTCGGGCAGTTGCTCCATCAGTGGGCGGAGGTAAAGTTCGTCGGAGGTGGCCCACAAGAGCACCAACAAGGCAATGGGATACCGGGCCAACCGGTCGCGGCGCAGGTTAAGCCCCGCCAAAAAATCTGACCGTTGAGCATTGTGCAGGGCCATTTCTTCGGTGGCTTGGCCCTGACTGTCGCGCTCAACCCTCAATAGCTCCCCAAAGTTTTCCAACCAGACAAAGCCCGAGCCCTGCGCCTCGTACGCGGCCAAAAACTCGGCAAAGTTCAGACTTTGGGCATCATAGTGGAGCACTGGCCGGGCCGGAAAACGGGCGGCCAAGTTGTCGGCCAGGCGGCGGGCCAAGTCGCCATGGTTCACCCGCACCACCACGAACCGGAACGCCTCGGTGCGCAGGAGCTTGAACAAAGGGGCAGTTTCCTCGACATAATTGCTGGTGGGCAGTTGGTTACTAGCTCCTGCCAGCCAATCAGGCGTTGACATAGCGTTGGTACAGTTGGGATTCTTCCACCACGGGGTTCACCCGCTTGTAGGTGCCATCGTTGTATTCCAGCACGATCAATTTTTCCAGCAAATCTTGATAATGGGCGTTGAAGGGCACAGGGTCACCGACTTCATTGGCCAGTTTCAGTTCCTTGAGCACTTTCAGGTCGCCTTCGGTGAGGTACTGGGAGGTTTGGGCCGCCAATTTCTTGATGGCCTTGTCCAGGGCCGGGCCATCAATCAGGTCGTCGGCGTAGAGGTTGGCATACTCGAGCACCCGCAACAACTCGCGGGGCGAGCCGCCGCCGTAGAGTACCGCCCGGCGCACAGTGGCCTCGCCATCAAACAAGCTCCGATCAAGCCGTTTGTAAATGAACTCGGTAAATTTATCCACCGCAGCTTCCACCACTTCGCCCGTCCGCTCGCGGAGCTTGACAAATGGGAAGGCAATCACGTTGTTGCTTTGGGCGTAGAGGCGCTGGGTCTCGGCCATGAGTTCAATGGGCAGGGTAAAAATCGTATTGGCCTTGATCTGCCGGAACCGGTTGTTTTCCTCGATCACAATTTTGTAGCGCAGGGCCTTGGTCGCCACTTTTTCCAGCCCATCCACCACAAACAGGAGTTCTTGGGCTTGGCCATTGCGGCGCAGCACCATGTTCACGTATTCGATAAATTCGTTAAATTTGGCGGCAAACTCGCGAAAATTATTTTTGAGCACGGTGCGCACCTTGTCGGCGTTTTCCCTCGTACCCACTAGATTGGCCTTTAGCTTGCCCGCTAAACCCAAAAAGCTCAATAAGCTGGGCGTTTCGGCCTTGATTTCTATCTCCAGCCCCCCTTCTTTTTTAATGAGCTTGTTTGCCTCCTTCACCCGCTCTCCAAACCATTGCTGCAAAGACTCGATGATGGGGGTTTCCAGCTTGATGCCACCTTGCTTGTCCAGTTCCTCAAACAGCCGCTCCAGTTGGAACACCAGCACATCCATATACTCCATGTTGCTCACATCTAGGCCAACATCCAAGTTGCAAGTGATGCAGAAGAAGGCTTCGGAGCGGTGGAGTTTGGCGGTGACCTTGGCCAGCTCGGAGGTCTTGCCGGAGCCGCGCATCCCAGCCAAAAAAATCAGTGATTTGTTGTCCGAGTTGGCCTGGCGGTCAAACACAAAAGTTTTGGGATTGACATTCAGGGCTTTGTAGATCATCCGATCCTCAAAATCGCCCCGCACATCGGCAAAATCGGTATAAAACGGATGATTGGCTGGAATGGGCACATCGAAGCGCACCGCATTGTCCACTTGGGACATGGTCAACGCTCTGGTGTATTGGTTATCCGGTAACTCCATGACAAAAGGGTTAATGCGTTTGGTATGGGAGAAGGCGCGTGGCCCCGTCTCCTCAAAGTTGTCTTTTTTTGGGGAAATGACCAAGCGGGGCCGCCCTTGGCCCCACCTTCCCTAAAATTTCGTTACTTCGCACGCCAGCCCAACGCTCGGCTTATCTCCCATGAAAGCACCTGCCCTCCTTGCCCTTGGCCAACGCTTGCGCGAACAGACGGGGATCGACTTTGCCAATTATCGAAACCAAGCCTTGTTCGATACCATTGCCGAGCTATTGATCTTTCCGCGCTATGCGGCCAGATTGATCCTGGGGCCATTGGTGGCCTTGGAACTGGTAGTGGTGCTCATTGGCGGCTATTGGTACTTTGAGTCTCGCCCCGGTTTGGCCATTTTAACTTGGGGGCTGGGTGGGGTAGGGGCATTGGTCAACGGGCTGTTGTGGGGAATGGTGCGTTTTGCCAAGCAATTGGCGCATGATGTGGATCAAATTGGGCAATTGACCACCGATACTGCCGCCCGGATCTTGACCGACTGTGGCCAGCTTGGCGGTCAAGCCAGCCTTGGGCAACTGCCCAAACTGTCGGAAGTGGCACTGGGCACGGTCTATCTGGTTTTGCTGCCCGGGATAAGCAAGGCAATGGAGCGCAAACTGCCCCTGCTGGGCGGGCCGATCAGCAGCTTGATCAATACGGTGGTCGGGGCATTGGCCCAGCAAGTGGCAGACCGCTTGGATGCCGGGCAAGCCAAAGTGGCAGAGGCAGTGGGCTCACAAGTCGACCAGCGCGCCCAAACGCTGCGCCAATACGCCGAAAGTGGCACCCAAAAGATTGGCAAGGCCGTGGCGGCTTCCTCGGGGTTTGCCAGTGGGGCTTTGCGGGTGGCGGCCTTCCCGTTTCGGTTGGCCCTGTGGATCTGCGCCCCACTGACCGGGGCGGGGTTGGGTCTGCTTTGGTGGTTGGGCTAGTCGCTTGGCCGACGAACCAAAAAAGCTGGTGGAAAACGTTCCATCAGCTTTTTGGGGATTGGTGTGGCAATCAACTTATTTTTCGCTTTCTTCTTTGCTAAAATCAATGGCATCGATGAGGTAGTCGGCGCCGTATTGCTTGATTTTCATGAACACCCGGAAGGAGGAAGTCTTGTTGTTTTTGTCCCGGTAGGTATATTTTCCGATCGTGTATTTGAGCCCTTCTTTGGAAGTTCCTTCGTGGACATACTCAAAGTTTTGGGGTGGGTTGTCCTTGAAGAAATCTTTCAGGACATACTCAGCGTGCGTTTTGCTAAAGTTGCTATTGTTGGCGGCGGTGCTTAAGTTCTCATTGGCATTCTCAATCTTGAGCTCCACCAAACTATTGAAATACTTGGTCAAGTCTTTGGAATTGCCAGCACGCAGGGCGGTTTTGGCATTGTTGATCACTTCAGTTTGGGCGCATGCTTCCTGTTGGTCCAGAAACAAGCCAATCAGGGGTAAAAAAATGAAAAGTAGGAATTTGTGCATAAACCAAAAAATTATGTGCGTAAATGGATAGGTTGCTAAAATAATGCCAATCGGTAGTCAAAATCAATTAAGCGACCGTATGTTTAAGCTCGCCGCAAATAAGGTACCGATTACTCATCGGGCAGCATTTCAATGTCGTGGATCAGGACTCGGTTGGCAATGGCCTGCCCAGTTGGAGTGGCCGCCAAGCCACCCAAGGCCGTCTCTTTGTACCGGGTCTCCATGCTTTGGCCAACTTCGCCCAGCGCGGCCACACACTCATCTACGGGGATGACGGCATCCACGCTGGCCAAAGCGATCTGGGCCGAAGAGTAGGCAATGGCCGACGCACTGGCATTGCGCACAATGCAGGGCACCTCCACCAAGCCCGCCACTGGATCGCACACGAGGCCCAGCATACACTGGATGGTGATGGCCACTGCGTTGAACACTTGATCCACTGATCCGCCCAAGCAATAAACGATGGCCCCGCTGCCCATTGCGGCAGCCGTGCCGGTTTCGGCCTGGCAGCCGCCCACGGCCCCGGCGATAGAAGCATTGCGTTCAATGATGAGGGCAATGCCCGCCGCTACCAACATGCCCTCGAGCACTTGGCGTTCGGTCAGTTGATGGATTTCTTGGAGCGTGCAAAGAATGCCCGGTAAGATCCCCGAAGCCCCGGCGGTGGGGGCAGCTACGATGCGGCCCATGCAGGAGTTGACTTCCTTGGCCGCAATGGCCCGCGCAACCAGCCGCTTAAACTCGGGCGATAAGACAGTAATGGGGCTTTGGTACACTTTTTTGCCTCCATTGCGCACCATGCCCGAGCGGGAGGTCATGTCCTCGGTCAGGCCAGTTTCCACCGCTTCGCACATGACGCCGTAGGCCCGGGCCAATCCTGCCCATATTTCTGGTTCGCTGCGCCCTTTCTGGGCAATCTCATATTCCAGTACTGGTAGGTACAATGGTTTGCGTTCCGCAGCGCAGTACTCCCGCCAGCTATTGAAATCATCAAATAAAATGGCCATTTTGTCTAAGAATAATCACCATACATTGAGTGGAAAATTTTAATGAACAAAGCTGGGCCCAACTGCCAAACCCAAATACGTCGAACAGGGGGATAAGGTAGCGCATTTATTTTGATTTTTCTCGAATATGGGGCAATAAATCCCGGATCATTGCGTATTGATAGTTAGTCAAACAAAAAAGCGGCCCATCAACGGTCGCTTTTTTGTTTTGTAAGTGTTCGCGATTGGGTTCTTTTACCAATTGGCCCCAATCTTGTGCCCCATCTTGTCGCGCTTGGTGAGCAAATATTTTGCGTTGTGGGGGTTGGGGCTAAACTCGAGGGGCACATTGTCCACTATTTCAAGTCCATATCCGATCAGCCCCGCCCTTTTCTTAGGGTTGTTGGACATCAGCCGGATCTTGGACACGCCAAGGTCACGCAGAATCTGGGCCCCCACGCCATAATCGCGGGCATCCATTGGCAAGCCGAGCTGCAAGTTGGCCTCCACCGTATCGTAGCCTTGTTCTTGCAGTTTGTAGGCCCGTAGCTTGTTCAACAGGCCAATGCCCCGCCCTTCTTGGTTCATATAAACCACCACCCCTTTTCCCACTTCCTCGATTTTGCGCATGGCAGCGTGCAGTTGTTCGCCGCAGTCGCAGCGGCAAGATCCAAAAATATCGCCGGTAACACAAGAAGAGTGCATCCGCACCAGCACCGACTCGCTGGCATCCCACTCCCCTTTGACCAAGGCCAAGTGAATGGCATCATTATCGATCTGTTTGTAGGCCACCAGATCGAAGTCCCCATATTCCGTAGGCATCATCACCCGCTCTTCGCGCAGGATGAGGGTTTCTTTTTGGAGGCGATAGGCAATCAGGTCTTTGATGGCGATCAGTTTAAGGCCGTGCTTGTCGGCCAGTTCCCGCAGTTCGGGCAGTTTGGCCTTCTCGCCGGCATCGTTGAGCACCTCGATGATCACCCCGGCGGGGGTAAAGCCCGCCAACCGGGCCAGATCCACGCTCGCTTCGGTGTGGCCAGCGCGGCGCAACACTCCCCCGTTTTTGGCTTTTAAAGGGGCAATATGGCCGGGCCGCGCCAGATCACCGGGAATGGTGCCGGGATTGACCAGCGCCTTAATGGTTTTATAGCGGTCGGTGGCCGAAATCCCCGTGGTGACTCCCTCGCCGATCAAATCGACGGTGACGGTGAAAGGCGTCTCGTGCATGGCGGTGTTGTTTGCCACCATCAGTTCCAATTCCAATGCTTCGCAGCGGTCTTCCGTGAGGGAGACACACATCCAGCCCCGTGCCCACAGCATGAAATTGACTATTTCTGGGGTCACGCAGTCGGCAGCACACACCAAATCTCCTTCGTTTTCCCGGTCCTCATCGTCCACTACGATGATTACTCTCCCTTCGGCAATGGCCGCGATGGCTTCTTCAATGGTGTCGAGTTTGATATTTTCCATGCTGTGAGTAAAAATAAAAGTAATCGCTTGTGCAATCCTGTTGTTGGTCGGGCTGGCCTCAAACAAGTAGCCAATTCTCAGGCCATTTCTTCGGCCAGTTTAAGTTTCATCAAGGGAATGAGGGAGCATTCCACCAGCGGGGAAGCCAGCAAATCGGCAGCCTGCCGGGCGTATTGGTACCATTCCTCGTTTTTAAGGGCAAAAAAGACGCACGTGGCGGTAAAAGTAATGGCGAAATAAATCAACATATACCGCAGGGCAACCAGGGAAATCCGGACATTCAGAAAGTAGGTGTAAACAATGACAAAGGAGAAGAAGATGTTGAAAAACAACAAAAACAAGTAACTGAGGAACTTGGATCCATTGATGATGGCCGAGCTTTGTACACCAAAGCGGACCAAAACAGACTGGACCAACCCTTGAATGGCTTCATAGGTGGCCACATAATAGTACCAGTTCACAAAAAGGCCGATTACCAATAGGCCGATGAGCACATTGCGCCAGTGGCGGCTGTCTTTCAGCACGGTAAATTAATGGTTGATGGTTCTGACCAAAGAATATTTGTTGGCCCAAGTGACCCAAAGTAGAAACACCACCACATAGACGGCAAAAGTAAAAGTGTATTTGTGGTTAAATTCAAACGAAACTTGGTGGTAGGCGAAGTTGACTGACAGGAAAATGACCCGGACCACGTTCATCAGGTAAACCAACACTGTCCCGAAACCGATGAAAATCAACTTGCTTTTCCAAGTGCCGGGGTACGCCACCAAGAACCCAATGTAGAGCAGCATGATGGTCAGTCCGTTGCATGGATTGTCGATGAGCAGGGTGTTCATGCTGCCAAACTGGAGCAAACACTGGGTGCCCCGGAAATAATAGCTCGTATCAGCGGTGAACAGGCCCATGATCTTTACGCTGGTCCACGCTGTAAATTCGGTCAGTACACTATGAATGGGTTTGGTAAAACCAAAGCTTTCGGCTGCCAGCCAGATCGCATAAAGCACCAGTGCTTTCAGTATAAAGTCACGGATAAAGGTGGGTTTTGTTTTTTGAGCGGTCTCCATGTAATTTTTGCAGTGGTATAGGACAAGTGATTGATAAATAAACTTGTTGACGTTCCAGTGGGCAACGCGGTATTGGGATTAAACCGAAGAGAACCGATAAAAGATTCCCAACGGCAAGCGCTTTTGGGTGCGATCGCTCAAAAACAGTTCGCCCATTTCGGGATTGCCTACTTGGCCAAATGCCATTTTGACCAAATTTTCCACAATGATGGCCGAAAAACCCATCGAATAAAGGTTGATGATAAAATAGTGGTGTTCAGGGTGCAGCAGCCGGGCGCAATGCTTCATCAACAGGTTGATATGGTCTTCCAGTACCCATTTTTCGCCACTTGGCCCGCGTCCGTAGGCGGGTGGGTCCAAGATGATGCCGTGGTATTGGTTGCCCCGGCGCACCTCGCGCTCGACGAAAGTGAGTGCATCTTCCACCACCCAGCGGATGTTGTCCTGTTGGCTGGCTTCCATGTTGTCCCGTGCCCAACTGATGACTTGCTTTACCGAATCCACGTGGCTCACATCGGCCCCGGCAGCCTTGGCGGCAACGGAGGCCAAACCGGTGTAGGCAAACACATTGAGTATCTTGGGTTTGGCAATGGGCAAGGCTTGGGTTTTCTGAAAAATGTAATCCCAGTTGGCGGCCTGCTCGGGAAAAACGCCCACGTGCTTGAAGGCTGACAGGGCCACTTTGAACCGGAGGCGCAAATGTTGGAATTGGTAGTTCATCAGCCAGCGCTCGGGCATGTTGGGCCCCAACAACCACCGACCGCGCTCGGTGTTCCGATCTCTATCGGTAGGGTCTCGTTTAAAAGAGGCGTGGGCCAGTTTATCCCATTCCTTGTCGCTCAAGCATTTGTCCCAAACGGCTTGTGGTTCAGGACGGGACAAAATGTAATCGCCAAACTGCTCCAGCTTTTCAAAATTGCCTGAGTCAAGAAGCGCATACTCTTGCCAATGGAGCGGACTAAGGGCCGCTATAATTTGGGGTGACGGGGATAACACAGCGCAAAATTAGTCCAATTGAGTATCCGCTGGTACTTTGGGCCGCTTATTTTTCAGTTCTTCATCTTCGGAAACGGTATTGACCACTTCCGTGGTTTCGTTTTCTTCTTCTCGACTCACAGACCGTTCACGTTCAATCAGTATAGTGCTCAGCAAAAAGTACAAAGCCATAAAGAGTGTAGTAGGTGCGAGAATGATGCTGATGCGTTTCATGTGTTGTATCGTAATCACTAGGTGGTTATCCAGTAAATCTAGTAACAAAAAAGCACTTGTGCAAGTTCCATTTGTTATTTGCGCAAATCAACCAAAGTGACCTCATTTACTTGGCTGGTGGCATTAAAACGCATACGGATATGGCGGGCTGGATTGGGGTGGTTGCTGGACTTGCACTGGGTGCCAGCTTCCAAAAAATAAGTGTAAAATTTTTGCCCACGCTCGGCCACTTCGATCTGATCGGGGAGGCCCAGCAGTTCTTTGACCTGCATTTCCCGTAGGTCTCCTTTGAGGAGCTCTGGTTTAACAATTGATTCAAAATCAGTCAGTTGGTTAATCCTTTTGTCTTTGCAACCCAGCTTGTCCTCGCGCCAGGCCTCTAGATCAAAGCCCTCGAGGGTAACTGGGGCGGCACAGCTAGTGACCAAGCTCCCCAACAAGAAAAATAATATCCACTTTGGTGATCGCATAACGGGAGTGTTGAGAATGTAGGGGGCCGGAAAAACTGCCCCGTTGGTGCAAAGTTACATCCACTTGTCCGGTTTTTGGTACATTGGTGCGGGTGTGGCCAACGATTGAAAAGTCCGCCTCCACCAAACGTGAGCGGAAACTAGGGCAAGAGCGGTGGGGAAGCCCAGCCGATGGCAGCGTCAATGCTTGGGCTGACCATCGATTAAGAATTGATGCCTTCTTTTCGGTATTGGGATGGATCTGGTGCGCCCGGTGGCAGGATATAGACCCCCGGTGGCAGATCCAGCACGGGGGTGTTATCTGGTGAGCTGTCCCCGCCATCACCATCCGAATTGTTGGGCCCGTCATCTTGCTGGTTGCCCTGCGACCCAGTCGACAGCAAGTACCGTCGCCGATGCCGCAAGATTAAAAAGAACAACAAGACGTAAGAGCCAATAATCAGGGCGATTTTCAGGAAGATCAACATAGCACTACCGGTGTTGAAGGGTAAAAATTCTTGTTTTGCGCTAAACTTACCAAATTTAACGTGTTTATTTTTAAATAAAAAATCCCAGAAAAATTTTATTCTGTGGGTCATTTGCCCCTCCACACCACCTCGCCTTGGCCTAACTTTGCCCATGCAAAAAGTTTACAACTATATCGGGGGGAAACTTTGCGAACCGTGCGCTGGCCAGTACATGGCCAACCGTGCGCCAGCCACCGGCAAGGTGTATTCCTTGATCCCAGACTCCGACCAGCACGACGTGGAAATGGCCGTACAGGCAGCCAAATTGGCGTTTCCGGCTTGGGCGGCCCGGCCTGCGGGTGAGCGGGCCGATCTGTTGCTGGCCATTGCCCAGCTGATCGAGGACAACTTGGAGTCCCTCGCCCTGGCCGAGAGCATTGATTCGGGAAAGCCGTTGGCCTTGGCCCGCAGCATGGACATTCCCCGGGCCCGCGACAATTTTCGGTTTTATGCCACCGCCATCCTGCACCAAGCCGAGGCGGCCCACCATACCGGGCCAAACGTGCTGAACTACACGCTCCGGCAGCCGATTGGCGTGGCGGGCTGTATTTCGCCTTGGAACCTGCCGCTCTACCTGTTCACTTGGAAAATTGCTCCGGCCCTGGCCTCGGGCAATTGTGTGGTGGCCAAGCCCTCCGAGGTGACCCCCATGACGGCCTTCCGGTTGGCCGAACTGTGCATCCGGGCGGGTCTGCCCCCGGGCGTGCTCAACATTGTCCATGGCTTGGGCCATAAGGTCGGGCAGGCAATGGCCGAACATCCCGGCATCCCCGTGGTTTCGTTTACCGGTGGCACCTTGACCGGCCAGAAAATTGCCGTTACCGCTGCCCCAATGTTTAAAAAACTATCACTTGAACTTGGTGGAAAAAATCCCAATTTGGTATTCGCCGATTGTGATTTTGAGCAAGCCGTTGCCACTTCGGTACGGGCCGCTTTTACCAACCAGGGAGAGATCTGCCTCTGTGGATCGCGGATTCTGGTTGAGCGAAGCATCTATGATCGATTTAAGGCCGCCTTTGTGCACCGGGTGGGGCAGTTGCGGGTGGGCGACCCGCTGCTGCCAGACACCAACCTGGGCGCGGTGGTTTCAGCGCCTCACCGCGACAAAATCCTCTCCTACATCGAACTGGCCCAAGCCGAAGGAGGCCACATCCTCACGGGCGGGGGCGCAGTTGAGTTGGGTGGGCGCTGTGCCGGTGGCTATTTTGTGGCCCCCACCGTGATCGAGGGCTTGCCGCAGCATTGCCGGACGAACATGGAAGAGATTTTTGGCCCGGTGGTCACACTCCAAGCATTTGACACCGAGGAAGAAGCCTTGGCAATGGCCAATGCCACCCAATATGGACTGGCGGCCACGGTATGGACCGAAAACCTGACCCGGGCGCACCGCGTGGCCCAGCGGCTCGAGAGTGGGATCGTGTGGATCAATTGCTGGCTCGTACGCGACCTGCGCACGCCATTTGGTGGGGTCAAACACTCGGGCCTGGGCCGGGAAGGGGGCTTCGCGGCCCTGCATTTTTTTACCGAAGAAAAGAATGTGTGCCTAAAATTGAGCCAAAACCAATGATGCGGTTATCAATTTCAAGCATCGAAACGCTTCGCCAACGCCTGATGGCCTTGGCTGCCGACCCGGGCCTGCTGGCCCATTCGCGGGCGCATGGCCGCGCCCGCGAAGTGCCCGTGGGTGCCGTGCCGCGGCGTTCGGCGGTATTGCTGGCACTCTACCAAGCCGATGGGCAGATCTGGCTGCCCTTGATCGTGCGCCCCCAATACGAGGGCGTGCACAGCGGCCAAGTGGCTTTCCCCGGTGGCAAGTACGAAGACGCGGACGGATCGATGGAACATACCGCCCTGCGCGAAACCCGCGAAGAAGTGGGAATTCAGGTTCAGCCTGCCGATTTATTGGGTAAACTGACCGAAATCTACATCCCGCCCAGCAACTCACTGGTCACCCCGGTAGTGGCTTGGCTGCCGTTTGTGCCCAGCTTTACCCCGGATCGGCACGAAGTGGCGGCCATGTTGCCGGTGCCACTGGCCCACTTGCGCAACCCTGCCCACTGGGGCCAGAAGCACATTCAGCTCGCCAACGGCCATTTGGCCCCTTTTCATGCCTACCTGTTTGAGGGCCAAGAAATTTGGGGGGCCACCGCCTACATGATCGGCGAGCTACTTGAGTTGACCGAGGGAATAGTTGGGTTAGACAGCAACACTTAGGGCGTAGCAGCAAAAATCAACTATTGTCCAGCCCGAACACACAACGATTGATCACCAACCCTATCGCGATGACGGAACTCCAGAAACGATTTTTGGCCGATTGGGAAGCCAAAAGGCAACGGGGCAAAGTGCGGTTTGTCTTTTATACCGGTTTGGCCTGGGCCACCATCATGACCACGATCATGACTTGCTATCAGGCCTTTATGGTGCGTGGCGGTTCGTGGGCGGCCATTGTTGCCACTTGCTTTTCGTGGGAACTACCGTTCTGGTTCTTGTTTTATGGCGTGTTTGGTGGACCGATTTACGGGTTAGTTACTTGGCACTTTAATGAGCAGCGGTACCAGAAACTGATCAAACGGCGTTGAATGTGCTCAGCCGTAAGTGTTTTTGCCCCAAATAGAGGCGCAAACCAGTTGATGAATCTGAAATAATTTTAATATTGGTATAAAATGTCAACTAATCCGCACGGGTTGATCACCCGTGATGCCCAAGCCATTTGGCATCCCTTCACCCCGCTGGTCGGCTTGCGGCCTCCACTCGAGGTGGTCAAAGCCCAGGGAGCCTATTTATACACTGCCGATGGCCGCCCGATCTTGGATGCCATTGCTTCGTGGTGGGTCAACCTTCACGGACACGCTCACCCCCACATTGCCAACGCAGTCGCCCAACAGGCCCAAACGTTGGAACACGTCATATTTGCGGGGTTCACCCACGCCCCCGCCGTGCAGTTGGCCGAGCGATTATTGGCCATCTTGCCCAGCAACCAAGCCAAAGTCTTTTTTTCCGACAATGGCAGCACGGCCAATGAAGTGGCCCTCAAAATGGCCTTTCAATATTTTTACAACTTGGGCCAGTCCAAACCCCGAATCATTGCCATTGAAGGGTCGTACCACGGCGACACTTTCGGCGCCATGTCGGTGGGCGATCCCAGCCCGTTCAATGCGCCCTTCCGCCCGTATCTGTTTGAGGTGGATTTTATCCCGTTCCCCACCCCCGAAAACGAAGCGGCCGTATTGGCCCGGTTTGACCAACTGACTGCCCACGGCCAAGTGGGGGCCTTCATTTTTGAGCCGCTCGTACAGGGGGCCAGCGGTATGCGCATGTATGCGCCCGCTTTCCTTGACCAACTGATGGCCCTGGCCCAAGCGCGGGGTGTGCTCTGCATTGCCGATGAAGTGATGACCGGTTTTGGGCGCACGGGCCAGCTCTTTGCTTCGGCCCATTTGGCGCACCAGCCCGACATTATATGCCTGTCCAAAGGCATTACGGGCGGATTTTTGCCCCTCGGGGTCACCACTTGCTCGGCCCGGATCCAAGCGGCGTTCCAGTCGGGCGATCTGATGAAAACCTTCTTCCACGGCCATTCCTACACGGCCAATCCGTTGGCCTGCGCCGCTGCCAATGCCAGTTTGGATCTGTTGCTCTCCCCCGAATGTCGGCAACAAATTGCGGTCATTGGGCAACAGCACGCCCAGTTTGCGGCCCAAATCCGGCGGCAATACGCCAACCGGGTGCGGGTGGTGCGCACCTTGGGCACTATTTTGGCCCTGGAACTGGCGCAGAGCGGCGATACGGGTTATTTTAACGAAGCCCGCAACTCCCTATACTATTATTTTTTGGATCGCAACGTGCTGTTGCGGCCGTTGGGCAATGTGGTTTACATTTTGCCGCCGTATTGCATCACCCCCGATGAGTTGGGCACTGTGTACGGGGTGATCGAGGAACTGCTCAGCCAACCCTGATCCGGCCCACGGCTCGCTGGTTTCCTCCCAAAAACCCGCTCAATGCCCAGCTACTGGGCCTTCGGGCTCACTTGCCGGTTTTTGGTGGGGTAGGGGGCCCAGCACAAAATCCGTAGCTGGTTGGCTGTTTCAGTTCATCCGTGGTGCAAATTGCACTGGGCTAAATTCGTTGCCTTTTTGAGCCAATGAAATGGGGCGGGCCTTTTGACAACCCTATTTATACAGGAAAGCCTACGTTTTCGGCGAATCAGGGTCGCACGGTGACCTACATCCGAAAAATGAGTGTCAACCGGGGTAGTTTTCCCAAAGAAAAGTACAAAGAATGGGTGATTTTTTGCCAAAGTGTGGTCAAAGCCGATCGGATGAAAATCGTGGTGGTTAGTACCACTTAGCCGTTCCCGCTCCTGCACAAGATGTGCCGCCCCTGAACAGTAGAAAAACGCAGCAGAAGCTAGGCTTTTGCTGCGTTTTCATGGCACTTTCTGCTAGGCATTGTTCTGGGCGGCCACCTGTACATTCGTGCAGGCACAGCAAGCAGCATCCAGGCATTTTTTCAAGCAATTTGCAAAAAAGGCGGGATCAAAAAGAAGGTGAGCGTGCCTACCCTGCGCGACAGTTTTGCC
>JAYUVL010000209.1:0-4494 GCA_043754075.1 Cytophagales bacterium
ACTTCGAGTTTGTCCGCACGCCCCAACTGGGCAAGTACACCACTGACAATACTTACCTGCAAAAACACATCGATGCCATCTTGGCCCTCCCACTGGTGGACAAAGCGGCCATTGCCCAGCGCAATTTCCGTATCATCGTCGATGCGGTCAATTCCACCGGGGGGATTGCCGTTCCCATGTTGCTCCGGGCATTGGGGGTCACCAAAATCGATGAACAATACTGTGAGCCCAACGGCCAGTTCCCGCACAACCCCGAGCCCCTGCCCGAAAATTTAGCCCACATCTGTGGCAAAATGGAAGTGGGCAATTACGATCTGGGCATTGTGGTGGATCCGGACGTGGATCGGCTGGCTTTCATCTGCGAAGATGGCACCCCGTTTGGCGAAGAATATACGCTGGTGACAGTGGCTGATTATGTGCTGAGCCAGCAACCCGGCAACACTGTCTCTAATTTATCTTCCACCCGGGCCCTGCGCGACATCACCGAGAAGCGCGGCGGCCAGTACTTTGCCGCCGCCGTGGGCGAAGTAAACGTGGTGGCGGCCATGCGTGAACACCAAGCCGTTATTGGTGGGGAAGGCAATGGGGGCATCATTTATCCCGAACTCCACTACGGCCGTGATGCTTTGGTGGGCATTGCCCTATTCCTCACTCATTTGGCCAAAGGCAACAAATCGGTCAAAATGCTCAGGGCCAGCTACCCAAGCTACCATATTTCCAAAAACAAGATAGAATTGACCCCTAGTGTCGATGTAGGAGCCGTACTGGATCGGGTGCGTGAGCGCTACCAGCGCCAGCCCATTAACTTAATCGATGGCGTAAAAATTGAGTTTGACAATGAATGGATCCACTTGCGCCGATCCAATACCGAGCCTATCATCCGCATTTATGCCGAGTCCACCTCATCAGCAACGGCCGACTATCTGGCTAATAAAATCATTGGTGATATCAAGGAAATAATCAACTCCAAGCAATAGGGCTGGGGTTGATTATTTCAGTTTACAAAGGCCGAAGGGCTGCCATGCCACCGTCCACCCCGATTACCTGTCCGGTTATCCAGCTCGATTCAGGGGAGAGCAAAAAAGCAGCGGCATTGGCCAGATCTTGGGCCGTGCCCACGCGCCCCAGTGGATGGCGCTTGGCCGAGGCTTCCTGTTTTTCGGGCGTAGAGAGCAGGGCTTTGGCCAGCGGGGTATCGGTCAGTGAAGGGGCGAGCACGTTGAACCGGATCCGGTTGACGGCATATTCGGCGGCCAGCGATTTGGCCAAACCCTCCACCGCGCCCTTGGCGGCGGCAATACTGGCGTGGTAGTTCATCCCTGCCGAAACTGCCACCGTGCTGAAAAGCACCACGCTGGCCTGATTCGACTTTTTGAGCGCATTTAAACTGGCTTGGATTGCCTTGACCGCTCCCAACACATTGATTTGAAAATCCTTCAAAAAATCATCGGTGGTCAGGCGGTTAAATGGCTTGAGGGTAATGCTGCCCGGGCAATAGACCAGCCCGTCCAACCGGTCTGGCAAGCCGCTCAGCACAGCGTTGGGGTCGGCCAGATCTACGGCGAAGTGTTGGGCAATGGCCAAATCGGCGGGGGCTTGGCGGGAGGCAGAATACACGGTGGCCCCGGCCCCGATGAGTTTTTGTGCCAAAGCGTAACCAATACCCGAGCTTGCGCCCACGATTAAAATTGATTGATTGCTAAAATCTGTCATATATGTGTGCTAAATTCACCACTTCCAACGGAGGAAAAGGGCTATTTTGTCAAACTGAATGTGTACGGAAAGGTTTTTGAAACAACAAGGGAAAAATAGGTTTAAATTTGTAAATAAAGGTTTGGCCAAACAAGCAGAGTAAGGGGACATGAAATTTGCCGATGTAAAAAATGATGTTGCCTTTCACAAAATATTTGGCAACGAAAACCGGAAGGAGAGCCTGATCTCCTTCCTGAACGCAGTTTTGAACTTTGAGGGTGACGATCGGATCATTGAGGTCGCCATCGTTAACCCGTACCAACTGCCCAAGTTGCGTGGCGGAAAGGCAACCATCATCGATGTGAAGGCAACCGACCAGATGAAACGGCAGTTTTTGGTAGAGATGCAGGTGGCCGATCAGGACGGTTTCGATAAGCGGGTGCTCTATTACATTGCCAAGAGCTATTCGGCCCAGATTCGGCGCAGCGAGGACTATCGCCAGCTAAAACCGGCTTTTTTCATCGGAGTCCTCGATTTTGACCATACCCAAAACCTCCACTACATCAGTCGGAGCCGAGTTCAGGACATAGATACGGGCGAGGTCACGATCAAGGACGTAGAGTTCAACTTTGTGGAGCTGAGGAAATTTGATAAGACGGCTGAAGAATTATTGACTTTGGCCGATAAATGGATCTATTTCATCAAGAACGCGGAAAACTTACGGCTTGTCCCCGACAATGTGGACGACCAAGGACTGCTCTCGGCTTATGACGAGGCCAATCAATGGACTTGGACAGAGGAAGAGCTAGAGGCCTACGACTATGTGTTCATGCGCGAGGAGGATGCCCGGGCCGTGTTCGATAAGGCCATGCAGAAGGCAGTGCAAAAAGCAACCGAAGAAGCGACCCTTGCCGGTCAACAAATCGGTCAGCAAATCGGTCAGCAAATCGGTCAACAAATCGGTCAACAAATCGGTCAGCAAATCGGAGAACAAATTGGCCAACAAATCGGAGCGCAGAAAAAAGAGACAGAGGCCGTGATTGGTTTGGTACAAAACAATGTGCCGTATTCCATTATTGCCCTTTCCCTTAACATCAGCGAGGAAAAAGTAAGAGAAATTATTGAAAGCCACCAAAGCAAATAGAATGGTAAAAGGATTACTACAATAGTTTTTTGGCAAAAGTTTAATGCTGTTCTCCTTTGTCGGCTTGGGACAGGTGATCAACAAAACACTTTCGCTGAAAAGTGATTACTTTCTACCAGTTTAATCAACCAAGGATGAGAACGCTTCGCCCTATATTTCTATCGCTGTGCCAACCCCTGTGCTGGGGACTGCTATTGGTTTTGCTGCCCGCTTGTCGGGTTTATCATGATACCACCTCCCGTTTCAATGCTTGGTTTTTGGCCGACGAGAAACTGAAAGAAGTTGAGATGGAACTTTTCAAGGCTCAACTCCAAAAAGACAACTTTAACGAAATTCTGCAAGTGATGTCAAAAATAGACACCACTACCGCTGCAGCCCAAAAAGCCAGCTTGGAGTACGTGATCGAAAAAGCTTCAATACCGATCAAACTCCACGAGTCAAGCCAATGGGTGGACGATTGCTACCTGCTCATTGGGAAAGCTCGCCTTTACGCGGGAGACTTCCGCAATGCCATTAATACGTTCAAATATGTCAATACCAAAAGCCCCGATATCAATGCCCGCCAAACTGCATTGGTCTGGCTGTTGCGTTCGTTTGTGGAGCAGGGCGACGATAAGAACGTCAAATACGTGGCTGATTATATTGCCAAGCAGGAATACCCGATCAACGATGCCAACGCCCGGGATTTTTACTTGACCATGGCCCATTATTACCGGATGCAAAATGATTATAACCGTACCGCTTCCTATTTGGAAAAAGCCCTGCCCTTTGTGAACTACAAAGAAATGCGGATCCGTTCTATGTTTATTGCGGCCAATATTTTTCAACAAAAAGGTGACGACGCTCGGGCCTATGAATATTTTGCTCAAGTGCTCAAAAGTAACCCCGCGTACGATTTGCTCTTTTTGTCCCAACTGAACGCCGCTCGCTCGGTGGACATAACCGACGAAGCGTCGGTCAAGAAAAAAGAGCGTGAACTGCAAAACCTGTTGAACGATACCAAAAACATTGAGTTCCGGGACAAGATATTTTATGAACTCGGCCTGTTTGAGAACAAGCGCAACGAGGCCGCCAAGGCCATTGATTATTTTGAGAAATCGCTCTTGGTGGGCGCCAATAATGCTGGCCAAAAAGGCTATACCTATTTGCGTTTGGGGGAAACCTATTATGAAAAACAACAGGAATACGAAAAAGCAACCTTGTACTACGACAGCGCCCTGATGCTGATCAATGACAAAGCCCCAAATTACGAAGCTATCAAGACGAGGGGTGAAGCCTTGAAAACGTTTAGCCAAGAGATGGCAACGGTGAAATCTGCCGATCGCCTGCTCAAATTGAGTGCAATGGCTCCGGCTGAGGCCGAAAAATGGGTTGAACAAGAACTGGTAGCCGAAGTGAAAGCAGTGGATCGGGCCATTGCCGATGAGCGCCGCAAAGCTGTCGAAAATGCCAGGTTACTTGCCGACCAGAATCGAGTGCAAGTAAGTGGAGGTTTTGCCCAAAATGGCAGTATGGGAATGAACTCCGGTGGCATGGGCACAAACTCGGGCGGCATGGGGATGCCCGGTAGCAACATGGGCACAAACTCGGGCGGCATGGGGATGAACTCCGGTGGCATGGGTACAAACTCGGGCGGCATGGGGATGAATTCCGGCGGC
>JAYUVL010000210.1:0-6668 GCA_043754075.1 Cytophagales bacterium
GATCAAGTTTGACCGCATTCTCAAAATAAGGCCGGGCATCTTTCACTTTGTCTTTGCTGATTTTTTGGTACAAGCGGAGCAGTAAGGAAAGGTTTTCGGCACTTGTGGGTTTTTTCCGCACTTTGTCTTCTACGTAACGCACCGCTTGGGCTGGTTGATTGGCCGCTTCGCTCACCAGTACCAACCCTTCCAATATTTCATCACTGTCGGGTTCCATCGTCAATGCAGTGACATAATAGGGCAGGGCTTCAGCCGGCTTCTCGGTGATGATGAAAATAGTACGCAAAGCATTGAGGCGCTCAAGATTGGTGGGTTTGCTGGCCACGGCGCTCTTGAAGTAAGGAAGCGCCTCATTGAATTGCACTTTTGCCTTGTCCAGAATAGGCTGGCCTTTGGATTTGTACTCATCAATGTTCATGTTGTCGGCTTCTTTCTTGATGTTTACCGCCTTGTTGTAGTAAAAAGCGCCCATGCTGTACTGGGCCTCATCACTTTTCGGATCAATCTTCAAAGCTTCTTTGTAGCTCTTTTCGGCTTGATCGTATTTCTTGTCTTGCTCGTACAAAATCCCCAAATTGATCAACAGGTTGAATTTCTGTTTGGGGTCTGTCTCGGCGGCCTGTGCTTTCTCCAAATCGGCAATGGCCTCGCCCACTTTATTGGTTTTCAGGTAGATATTGATCTGCTGGAGCAACAAGTTTTTGTCATTGGGAAAATACTTGCGGGCTTTGGTCAGGGTCTCGATCGCCTTGTCCATGTTTTCTTCCCGGTTCATGTATTTGTCCATGAGCGCATAATAAGCCGAAACCTCTTTGGCTGGATCTAGCTCGATCAATTTTGTCGAGTATTCATCGATCTTCTTGAAATCCCGTTCATCGGCTGCACTCTCCGCCGCCAAAGCATAAATAAGGGCGATGGTATCTTGGGGCATGGTCAAGTGGGCCCGACGGAAACCACGGGCGGCCGCAGGGATGTCCTCGGCCCGGTAGGTGTTCACCCCATAATTGAGGAGGTTGCCGTAGAGGTATTTGCGCTTGGGCTCAATGGTCAATATCTCTAATTTTTTGTCCAGCGCAATGGCTTGGTTGTAGGCTTGAGTCATCTTGGCGATGTTCTCTTCCACCATTGCGTCTTCTTTTGAAGCCGAATCGGCCAATGCCATGGCAGCAAAAGCATCACCACGCAAAATCCAAGCGCTGGGGTCGGTCTTGTACTTCTCCGATTCAAAACTTTTCTCTACCTGTTCGGCAGCCGCTTTGAACTCCTTTTTCTTGAAGGCAGCCTCGGCGGCTTTATACGCTTCTTTGGCCCGCTTTGTCAATTCCTTGTCTTCCTTTTGGGCTTGAGCCAAGAATGCGGCCGAGAAAAGAACGATTGATAAAATTAATTTCCTCATACGAATGGATTTCGTGTTGTTAGTAATAGAACAGGTGATAACTTTGAAAGTAAACAGTACAAAGGTAAGAAAACGTACTGGTAATTCTAAAATAAAAAGTTTCAGGAATAGTGCCAAGGTGGGCTACTCATTGTTAAATGATATTAAAAGTGCGTTAATGTCCCACTATATATTCTTTAAATACCATTTTCAGTTCTGGGCCCATCTCTGGGGGAATTGATTTTACAGTGCACAACTATGATCGATTACCTCATTATTGGCCAAGGGATTGCCGGTACCGTGCTGTCCCGTACTATGCTGGCCCACGGCAAAGAAGTGCACGTGGTAGATAATGCCGAGCCTTTTTCGGCCTCACGGGTAGCCGCCGGCTTGTTCAACCCCATCACTGGCCACCGGATGGTGAAAACTTGGCGGGCCGATGGGCTGTTCACATTCTTGGCCACCTTTTACCGTCAATTTGAACTTGCACTGGGGCATACGTTTTATTACCCGACCCCGATCTACCGCCCGTTTGGCTCCATTGGCCAGCAGAATGAAACCTTGGCTGCCCTTGCCGATCCTGCTTTTGCCGCCTTTGTCCAGCAGGGCAGGCCAGCCGAGCTTTACAGCCAGTTTGTGCGGGATCCATTTGGCGGGCTGCAACTTAAACAGTCCGGTTATGTGGATGTGCAAACCATGTTGCTGGTTTGGCAACAGCATTTGGTGGCGGCGGGCCGTTATACCCAAGTTGATTTTGCCGAAAGTGAATTGCGGCTGGGCAATGGTCAGGTGCAATGGCGGGACATCACGGCCCGGAAAGTAATTTTTTGCCGCGGGCACCATGATCAACAGAGCAGTTGGTGGGACTCGCTACCCTACCGGCCCGTAAAGGGTGAAATAATCTGGGTCAAATTTGAGGGACGGCATTTTTCCACGATCGTGAACCGGGGCTGTTGGGTGCTGCCCACTCGACCGCCCGATGGCGCGCATGAACAGATCTATAAGGTTGGGGCCACCTATGACTGGAAGGAGCTGAACGTTCTGCCCACCTTGGCCGCTCGCCAAGAACTGGCCGCCAAGCTGGAAGCGTTGATCAGTGTGCCCTATCAAGTGGTGGGGCAGCAAGCGGGCATCCGACCTGCCACTGCCGACCGCAAGCCCTTTATTGGCCTGCACCCCGAACACCCCCAGGTGGGCATTTTTGGGGGGCTCGGGGCCAAGGGAGTCTCGTTGGCCCCGTTTTTCGCCCATCAATTCTACCAATTTTTGGAACTTGGCGGGCCTTTGGAGCCGGTAGTAGATATTCGCCGCTATTTTTGCCCTTAAATAAACCGCCCGCGCCAAAACGGGCCTTGGCCTAACTGCTGTCCACTTGAACTTGCTCAAAAAACTCGCCTCCGATACGGCCATTTACGGCCTGAGCAGCATTGTGAGCCGACTGCTGAATTACTTTTTGGTGCCGCTCCACACTGGCTTTTTTTTGTCGTCAGCCTATGGCGAAATCGGTATTTTTTATGCCAATGCCGCTTTTTTCAACGTCCTTTATACCTTCGGGATGGAGACTACCTACTTCCGGTATGTGACCAAGGACCAAACTGCGCAACAACACTATTTCAATGCCACGCTAACGTGCATACTGGTGATCGGGGTGGTGCTCTCCGGTGGGCTTTGGCTGCTTGCCGAACCGATTGCCACGCTGATTGAATACCCGGATCACGCCCGCTATGTGCAATATTTTGCGCTGATCTTTTTGGTGGATTCCCTTACTGCCATCCCCTATGCCCGCCTGCGTTTGGAAAACCGGGCCAAGCGTTTTGCCGCGCTCAAAACCTTGAGCATCGTGCTGAACGTTGCCCTCAATTTTTTCTTCCTGTATTTCTGTGACGGAGTATTGGCGAATCGGTTCTTGCCGGAGCTTCGCGAACTGGTGGGGCTGGTCTATGATCCGGCCCATGCGATCGGTTACGTGTTCTTGGCCAATCTGGTGGCCAATGCCCTACAATTGCCCTTTTTATTGGGCCATTTCAAAGGGTTTTCGCTCACCTTGAGCTGGGCCAAGGTGCAGCCCCTTTTGGCCTATGCCTATCCACTGATGCTAATGGGATTGGCCGGCATGATCAACGAAACCATTGACCGGAACTTGCTCAAGTATTGGCTGCCCGATAATTTTTACCCGGGCCGGAGCAGTGATTCAGCAGTGGGGATCTACTCGGCGTGCTATAAGCTGTCGATTTTCATCAGCTTGGCCATCCAAGCGTTCCGCTATTCGGCCGAGCCCTTCTTTTTTGCCCAAAGTGACGATCAAAAATCTCCCGAGCTGTTTGCCAAAGTAATGAAGTACTTTGTCATTGTGCTGGCCTTTATGTATGTGGCCGTGGGCGCCAACCTCGATCTGCTGACCGCGATTTTCCTCCGGGGCAAAGAATACCGCGAAGGCGTGGCCGTGGTACCCATCTTGCTCTTGGCCAATATCTTTTTGGGCATCTATTACAACCTGACCATTTGGTTCAAACTCACCGGCCAAACCTACTTCGGGACCTGGTTCAGTGCCGCCGGGGCAGTGGTAACGGTGGTGGCCAATGTATTGCTGATCCCAATCTTGGGCTATTTGGGGAGTGCTTTGGGGCATTTGGCTTGTTACTTGACCCTTTGTGGCCTCGGCTACTATTACGGCCAAAAATATTACCCCATTCCCTACCGGGTCAAGTCTGCGTTTGGCTACCTGCTATTGGCCAGCTTGCTGATCCTTCCCGCCCATTATTTCAAAACGGGCCATCAATGGGCCGATCTGGGGTTGGGCATTGGCCTCACCCTGATTTTCCCCGCCGTGGCATGGGTGGTGGAGCGCAAGGAATGGCAACAGAAATAGGTTGCCATATAAAAGCCACAAGTCCGGCCTCAATGCGAAGCCGGACTTTTGGTTTCTAAAATTTAACTTTGCCAAAAACATACGCAGCGTAACATCAGCACTCAAATAAAAAGGTCAAAAGAATGCAATTTAATTTGTTATTTTGACTAAAAATTTGATTTTTGTAAAAATTAATAGCAACCTCAATCCGTAAGGCCTCTCTCCCGGATTTTATGGCGTACAGGGCACTCAAGTATTCCATTTTGTCGGGCCTGTACGCCACAAAGGCGGTTTGGTAAGCCCAACTGAACCAAACAGCCTTTGGTTCAGTTAGTTGTCGCTGGCTTTGTAGCCGGGCTGGGTCACTTTGTAGCCTTCACGGGTCTTGGCCTCGGTCACTATGCGCTTTACATCGGCCAACATTTTCTTGGCATCGTACACTATGCCATCTTTCACGGTGTATTTGACTCCACCGACCCGCACGGCCTCGTTCTTGTCATTTAGGCGGATGGCCCCTGTGCCGTACAGCACTTTGAGATTGGCCAGGGGGTTTTCTTCCACAATGGCAAAATCGGCCAGTTTACCCACTTCCACTGTCCCGATGTCCTTGGCCCGGCCCAATGCCTCGGCCCCTTTGAGGGTGGCAGCCCGGATCACTTCCAAAGGATGGAAGCCCGCCTCGCGCAGCAACTCCAGTTCGCGGATAAAGGCAAATCCATACGTCTGGAAAATAAAGCCTGAATCAGAGCCGGTGGTCACCCGGCCGCCGCGGTTTTTGTATTCATTGACAAAGGCCATCCACAACCGATAATTTTCTTTCCAAGCCACTTCTTGTTCAGTGCCCCAATCGTGCCAATAGGAACCGTGCGAAATCCGGCTGGGCAAGAAAAAACGCCACAGGGCGGGCAAGGTGTAGTCGTCGTGCCACTCCGCCCGGCGGGCCAGCATCAGCTCACGGTTGGCCTCATAGATATTAAAGGTTGGGTCCAAGGTGAAATCCAGGGCGATCAATTCGTCCATCACTTTGTTCCAGTGTTCGGAAAAAGGTTTGGCGGCTTGTTTCCAGAGCCGGCCAGCCTCTTCAAAACGGTGCTGCTCGTTCATGTAGTTATAATTCGGCGGGTAGTTTTGGATCGTCCGGTCCTCAAACAACGCCTCGGGCAGTCCATACCAGTGTTCCATGCTGGTGAGGCCCATTTTGGCCGTTTGCACCACATTGAGCCACGCCACATCGGTTTGGGCATGGTGGCAGGCAGACCGGAGGCCGAGTTTCTTGGCTTCGTCGAGGGCGGCGGCCATGATGTCGGGCCTGGCCCCAAAAAACTTGATCCCATCAGCCCCGCGCTTGTGAATGCCTTGCACCCAGGCCCGGGCTTGCTCGGGCGAAGTGATCCCTTCTGGTTCCCCTTGCCCAAATACCACGTAAGCCTCGATCCGGGGCGCGGTGATTTCGTTGTTCAAACTCTTTTTTCGGTGGGCCAGCACCCAGTCCAGCCCGTTGCCACACGAAGGGTCGCGAATGGTCGTGATCCCGTGGGCCAGCCACAGTTTGAACACATATTCGGCCGGGGTGCCCTGCGACACCCCCCCGATATGGCCGTGCATATCCACCAAACCAGGCATCAGGAACATGCCCGCGCAGTCCAGTTCCAAATCGCCGGGGTTGGCCTTGGGGCGGTTGTTCGGGTCAATGGCCACGCCCGGGTAGCCGACTGTGCGGATCTGGGCGATCCGGTTTTTTACCACCACAATATCCACTGGGCCAGTGGGCGGGGAACCGGCCCCGTTGATCAAAGTCACTCCCCGGATGATGAGCCGCCCAGTGGGTGATTGCAAGCCCTCGGCACGCGCAGGGGCATCGGGAATGCTCTGCTGGGCCCGGATAATCGATGTAATAAAAACGAAGCAAAGAAGCAGAAAAGATCTATTCATCATACGTTTGGGTTAAGCGCGGCTAAAGTTAGGGCAAAAAATAAATAAGGGCAATATTTCCTTAAAACTGATCCAGAAAGGGCGAATTTAGACCAATTTGATCGGCTTTGGGCAGCACCCAGCGTAGCAATGAGGCTACGCTGGGTGATTATTAACCACTCAACGGACAAAATCGCCTGTGGGCTGTTGACTATTTGGGCCCATTGAACTCAATAAAATGTTAAAAAGATTTTTTTTTGATTTTTTCCCCTATTTTTGTTTGGAGTAATGTAATGACTGACTTTGGCATAAAGGTTACGCTTCACATTTCTAATTTTCCCTTTTGAAAATGCCACTTGAATTTACTGAACTTTACCAACTACACAGAGTCGTAGTAGCAGGAGTAAGCTTTTTCTGGTTAGTGGATAAACTTACCAGAACGCAAGAATTTGGCGTAACCGCAAATTCTGAAGAAGAAGCTTGGCGAAAATTGCTGTCCAATTGTGGTTTTTTGATGCCCCAACCAGTGGGCCA
>JAYUVL010000211.1:0-6544 GCA_043754075.1 Cytophagales bacterium
CGGGGTTGACCTTGACCAAAAATGAGGCCCCAGCCAACAAATCAATCTCGGTGAACGAGCGATTTGCCAAAACCGAAGAGAGCGACTCGCTCAACGACCGCTTCACCCAAGAACAAACGCCGGCTTCGCTCAACGAAAAATTCGTCAGTCCCGGCCAAGTCAACACAGTATCGGACATGTACCGTACCAACGCCAAGATTGAGAGCCTTAAAATGGTGATTCCACTCAATAAAAAGTTTGCGTTCATCAATGAACTGTTCAACGGGAGTAGCCAAGAATTTAATGAAGCAGTGGATCAAATAGACCGAGCGGCTGATTATCCAGCCGCCATCCAGTTGGTAAAAGAAAAATATTTTCGGAAGAACAACTGGGACATCGAGAAAGACGAGGTCAAAGATTTCTATGAATTATTGAGCCGTAAATTTTAAGACTGCCCAACTATCTCTATTTTTGGGCAATAAATCAGTAAACGCCGAACAACATGAAATTTATTATATCCTCATCAGCATTGTTAAAGCAATTGGCGGCCCTGAATGGGGTCATCCTGAGCAACAACTCAGTGATGCCAATTTTGGACAATTTCCTGTTTGAGATTAAGGACAATACCCTGACCATCACCGCTTCCGATTTGCAAACCTCGATGACGGCCGAAATGAAGGCCGATGCCGAGGAAGGAGGCAGCGTGGCCATACCCGCCAAAATGTTGGCCGATACCCTGCGCAATTTGCCCGAGCAGCCGGTCACTTTCCGCATTGATCCGAACACCTACGTGACCGAGATCATTTCTGACAATGGCCACTACAAGCTTTCGGGCGAAAATGCGGCTGATTTCCCCCGGGTGCCCGAACTCAAAAATGCGGATGTGGTGGAAATCCCCGCCGAAGCCATTTCTTCGGCCATTGCCTACACCCTTTTTGCGGCCAGTACCGACGAAATGAAGCCCGCCATGAACGGCGTTTATGTCAACTTGCGCAGTTCTGAAGCCACCTTCGTGGCCACCGACAGCCACCGGCTAGTGCGCTACCGGCGCACCGATGTGTCGTCGGACAAGGAGATTTCCATCATCATCCCCCGCAAGGCGTTGACCCTGCTCAAAAACACCCTGCCCTCCGACAGTAGCATGGTGCGGCTGTCTTTCAACAAGTCCAATGCCTTTATCAACTACGGCAATGTCAAAATGGTGTGCCGCCTGATCGATGAGCGTTTCCCTGATTACGAGTATGTGATCCCGGTCAACAACGACAAAACCTTGGAAATTGACCGCACCGACTTTTTGAGTTCACTGCGCCGGATCGCCATTTACGCCAATAAATCGACCAACCAAGTCCGCCTCAAGGTAAACACTGGTGGCGATATGTTGGTGTCTGCCGAGGATGTTGATTTCTCCAATGAAGCCGATGAGAAATTGCGCTGTGATTTTGCCTCTGAAGCCGACATGGAGATTGGGTTCAATGCCAAATTCTTGATCGAGAGCCTCAACAACCTCCATTCCAGCAAAGTGACCTTCAAACTCTCCGAACCCAACCGGGCCGGCCTGTTGATGCCCTCCGAGGTTGATTCCGAGGAGGACATTTTGATGTTGATCATGCCGGTGATGTTGAACAACTATTATTGAGCTGCACCAGCAAAAGGCGCTTTTCTGATTGGGTAGGACACACAAAAGCAAGCTGTTTTTGTCTGTCCTACATTCTTTTTGGCCAGAAGGGCACATTTCCCCCAAAGCCAAAAGCAATGGTTTGCAGGTGAACAATGAACTGATGTTTTTTTATCATTAACTATAATTCCTTCATGGACATACTTCTCGGTTTACAATGGGGCGATGAGGGCAAAGGTAAAATTGTGGATTTTATTGCCCCCAATTACCAAGTGGTGGCCCGGTTTCAAGGGGGGCCCAACGCTGGCCACACCCTCCACTTCGACGGCATCAAGCACGTACTGCACCAGATTCCCTCGGGCGCATTTCGGCGCGAGATCAAAAACCTGATCGGCAATGGGGTGGTGCTGGACCTGATCACCCTCCAAAAAGAAATCGTGGCTCTGCAACAATTGGGCGTGGACTTGACCGAAAACCTGTTCATTTCCAAACGGGCCCAGCTCATCGTCCCCACGCACAGGCTGCTCGACGCGGCCTCCGAACAGGCCAAGGGAGAGGCCAAAATTGGTTCTACCCTGCGGGGAATCACCCCCGCTTATACCGACAAAGCGAGCCGGGTGGGCTTGCGACTGGGCGATATTTTGCTCCCCGATTTTGTGGCCAAGTATGAGGCCCTTAAAGCCCGACACTTGGAAATGCTGCGTTTCTATGGCCATACCGCCGATTTCAGCGAGCAGGAAACCCGGTTTTTTGCCGCTGTGGAGTTCATCAAAACTTACCAGTTGGTGGACAGTGAATATTTTATCAACCATGAACTGGACAAGGGCAACCGGGTGCTGGCCGAAGGGGCCCAAGGGGCACTGCTCGACATTGACTTTGGTTCCTACCCCTTTGTCACCAGTTCCAACACCACCGTCGCTGGGGCGTGTACGGGTTTGGGCGTTTCGCCCCGGCACGTGAGCCAAGTATTGGGCATTTTTAAGGCTTACTGCACCCGCGTGGGCAGTGGCCCGTTCCCCACCGAGTTGCACGGCGAAGAAGGGGAGCGCATCCGTCGGGCCGGGCACGAGTTCGGGGCCACCACTGGCCGCCCCCGCCGCACCGGCTGGCTCGACCTGCCCGCCCTCAAATACGCCGTGATGCTCAATGCCGCCACCAAACTGCTGATGATGAAAACCGACATTCTCAACGAGTTTGAAACAATCAATGTGTGCACCCATTATCGCTTGCCCGATGGCGCCGTGACCGACCAACTGCCCTATTGCCTGATCAGCACTCCGGTGGAGCCGATTTACGAAACACTGCCGGGCTGGAACTGCCCACTGGAACACTTGACTTCATTTGACACCCTGCCCACTGCCTTGGCCGATTATATCAAATTTATCGAGGAGGCCGTCGGTGTGCCGATCACTTTGGTGTCTTATGGTTCCAACCGCACCGATACCCTGCTGCGGGCCTAAGCTAAAATTCGCCCTGCTGCAACATCGCCAACCGGCGATCCTTGTGGCAGGGCAATGGCCTGCTTGACCCCCAACGCCACTTTGTCATTCTTTCGTTCCCGATCATGAGCCGCGATCCTTGGCAATACCTCCAACAATTTACCCCCGCCCGCGTGGGACTGGGGCGGGCGGGCGGCAGCTTGCCCACAAGCGAGCTGCTGGCCTTCCAACTCGCCCACGCCCAAGCTCGGGATGCCGTTTTCTCAATGCTGGATTTGGTCTCCCTAGAAAACGGCTTGGCCAAGATTTGGGCCGATCAGGAGATTACTGCCGCCGGGCCCATCAGCTGCCAATTGGCCAGTTTGGCCCCAAACCGGTTGACCTACCTGCAACGGCCCGACCTTGGTCGCCGCCTGGCCCCCGCTTCGCTGCAGCACCTGAGGGAGTTGGCCACCGGCCCGGTCAACCTCGCAATCGTCTTGGCCGACGGGCTATCGGCCGACGCCGCCAACCGCCAAGCCCTGCCCACTTTGCAACACCTCTTGCCCCTGCTCGGCGCTGACGGCTGGACGCTGGCCCCGGTTGCGCTAGTGGAACAAGGCCGCGTGGCCATTGGCGATGAGGTCGGGGCGATGTGTCAAGCTGACATCGTGCTGGTGCTCATTGGCGAGCGCCCCGGCCTCAGCTCACCCGACAGCCTGGGTGCGTACCTGACTTGGCAGCCCCAGCCCGGCCTGACCGACGAGCGGCGCAATTGCGTGTCCAACATCCGGCCCGAAGGACTGGGCCACGCAGCCGCAGCGGCCAAACTCCACTACCTACTGACCGAAATGCGCACCAAGCGGTTATCGGGCGTACAACTGAAAGACTTGCAAACCAGCCCCGGGCTATCCGTTGCTCCCGTACTGTCCATTGCTACCACTGACCCCGTGCAATCTTGATTTCTTCGGCCAGCGCCGAGGTTTGCGCATCGTTGGCATCCTCGGCCAAGTAGCGCAACAGAAAACCGGTTTTGTAGAGGGGGTATCATTCTCTTGGCTGATCCGCTGGAGGTACGCATCACCGCCCGAACAGTACTTGGCCAGCAGGTTACCAATGATCAAACCGTTGCTCACTGCCAACAAGGCAGCAAGCGTAAAGTAAAACATACGGTTATCAAAGGCTTTATGGTTGACAATGCCCGTTACCAGCCCGCACCGATCAGGGCGATGCGATACTTGGCCCGTTTGGGGTAAATGAGCAAGGAAGGAGCACCCAGCAAGCCAACACTGGCCAAGCTGGTTTGCTGCACAAAATCGCGTCTGTTCATGGTTGGTGTGGTGTTTGGGCTACATGAAAAGTGAATGGGGCCGGGGCGCCCAGCTTTTCGGGAAATTTACACGATTGTTTGGCAAAAACCCATTGGTGGGAAAAATGGGGACGTCTTGGTGCCCAAGCGGCAGGGAAGTGCCCGGCAAAAAGTGGATCGATAAATTTGACTTTTTTGGCCAAAGGGGGTAATTTACAAAAATTCTGATAGCCTGTATTGGCAGTCAAACTGGGTGATTTATAGTCAAGCGTGTTAGCTATTGCGCAACACAGTTGCTGACCCATAAGTAGTTAAAAGGAAGTTCCTAAACCATAACGCACCGGATAAAATGACAGAATACAGGCTTTGGAAATTCATTTCGTTTTCTGACAATTGGAAGAATTGTGATACTTCTTTGCTGGATCAGATTGCTGCATCATGGTTTGCACATAGGGAGATTTTGCAGGCAAACTCTAAAGAATATATTGAATTTATAGGCAGACTTAAAAGAAGGCACGCCATAGAAACGGGCATTGTTGAACGAATGTATGACATTGACAGGGGGATTACTGAAACGCTGATCAATGAAGGTTTCATTTCTTCCTTGGTGAGTCACGGCGACACCAATATTCCCAAACAAATGCTGTTCAACCACTTGCAAGACCATTTACAAGCAGTTGATTTCATATTTGATATAGTGAAGGAAAATAGACCGTTGACCAAAAGTTTTATCTGCGAGCTGCACCAGCTTACCACGAGACACCAAGAGTTTGCCGAGGGGAGGGATCAGTTTGGGGCCAAGACTAAAATTGCGCTCATCAAAGGTAGATTTAAGGAAAGGGAAAATAACCCAACGAGAGAAGATGGGGCAACCATTTTGTACTGCCCACCCGAACACGTGGAGGCGGAGATGGATAAATTGATCGAGATTTACAATGAACTTTGCGAGCAGGATATAAACCCACTTATTATCGCCGCTTGGCTGCACCACGCTTTCACCACCATTCATCCATTCCAAGATGGCAATGGTCGTGTAGTTAGGCTAGTTGCGAGCCTTGTCCTGATCAAAAGCAACTTTTTTCCAATTACCGTTTTAAGGGAAGAAGCGAAGGCAAAATACATTCAGGCTTTGGAAGAAGCAGATGATGACCAACCTCAAAATTTGGTTACCTACTTTGCCGAGATCCAAAGACGATACATTGAAGAAGCTTTGAATATCAAGGAAGTGGGTAACACTTCTTTAAGTGAAGTAACAAACATCTTCAAACAAAAAATACGTAAGAAACAGCAAGAACAACAACAGCAATACGAAAGGATACTTGCCCAGAATCGGTTAAACGTGTTTGAGTACTGTGACAGATTTCTCAGTGCGTATAAGCACCAACTCGAGACCGATTTTGATGGAAGCGTTTCATTGTACATCGATAGCGGAAAATTTGATGATTCCACCAAACAACACTTCTATTACAAGCAAATTGTTAGCTATGCCAAAAAACATAACTACTTTTTTAATCGAACCTTGCCAAAATCGTATTTTAAGTTTGTCATTGCATTTGAAGGGAAAAAATACGAGTTGGGGATTACTTTACACCATTATAGTTATGATGACAGCGTGATTGCCATTGGGGCATTTCTGGAGGACAAAGGAATTTTGCTGAGCGAGGACACGGACACCACCGTTCCACTTGACATTAAACCACTCGTCATTTCAATCAAGGATGACATTGCGCCAAAAGAGAAGAACATTGGTTTGCATCTTGAAAATATTTTGACCGTGGCGATTGCCCAAATAGCGAGCGAGATCTAAGCGTCAGCCCACCAGACAATCGGCCCCGCTATTGGGTGATTGTTGCCCCAACTCATCCCAAAACTGCGCCGCCCCCCTAGAACAGCGCCAATTGGCGGATGCGCACATGGCCCTCGTGGTCGATGAGCCATTGCTTGCGCCACAGCCCCCCGCCATAGCCGGTAAGCGATCCGTCAGAACCGATGACCCGGTGACAGGGCACGATGATGTTGATCTTGTTCCGGCCGTTGGTCGTGCCTACTGCCCGAAGGCACTTTGCGTCGCCCAAGCGGCGGGCCAACTCGAGGTAGCTCACGGTGCGGCCAAAAGGGATTTGGCCGAGTTGTTCCCATACCCGCTGTTGGAACGCCGTGCCGTCTTGCTGGATTGGCAGGTCAAAGTCCTTGCGCTCGCCAGCAAAATATTCGTCCAATTGG
>JAYUVL010000212.1:0-3181 GCA_043754075.1 Cytophagales bacterium
ATTGTAATATTTGTTCAGCTCGTCCTTGAATTTTTTCTGCAAGTCCTTAAAATTCTTGATGGGTACTTTGCCGACCAGTTTCCAATTTTTCTCAATGCGTTTTACTTGCTGGAACGCGTCTTCGGGCATTTCGCGCAGGATCTTGGTCAACTGCTCAAGGATTTGCTCATATCTCTGGACCCGGCTATCGACCATCTTGCGGCGATCCTCAAAGAACTTGGCCTTCTTCTCAAAGAAAAAGGCAAAGGCGGCGTCGAATTTTTCATTTAGTTCGGCCTCATATTGGGTATGGGCACTGCCAGTCTTGATCCAGCGCAGTTTTAAATCCTTGAACCGTTTGCCCACAATGTTCCAGTTGGTGCTTTCCTTGAGGCTGGCGGCTTCCTCGAGCAGGCCGGTCTTGATCTCATAGTTTTTGCCCCGGTTTTCCTGCACATAGGCCCGTATATCAGCTTCCAGTTCGTCCAGTATTTGGAACAGCCCGGGGAAATCGCCCAGCCCGTCAAATTCAGAGAGGTAGGTCCTCATGTGAATGAGCTTCATGAGGTAGGAACCTTTGTTGGGAGTGGAGACTACAGCGGTTTGGAGTTCAGCTACTTTGTTTTTGGCCAAGTCAAAACGCTTGACAAAATATTGAATGCTTTGCTCCTCGCTTTCTTTGACAACCCCAATTTCCCGTTCGGGGAAATCCATGTAGGCATTGAGATAAATTTTCCCGTCTTGGGCATAACCGTGTTCTGATAGGGTGCTCATTGTGGTCTGTGAGTTTGTTTTTACAACTAATGTTGCTTAATAAAATGCTGCCCTTAAAAATTAAAGGTAGCAAGTGGTATTGCCAACGGATTTAAAACGGACATAAATAATACAATGCACTTTAGATGCTTTATAAAGGAATAAAACATTTACCATAAATGCAATACTATGCTGCATTTTTATTTTATTTTCTCACGTTTTTTGTTTTTTCTTCTTGGCGGCCGGGAACAAAATGTTGTTCAGGATCAAACGGTAGCCGGGCGAAGTGGGATAAAGATTTAGGTCAGTTGGTTCCTCCCCAACATAATGTTGGTAGTCTTCAGGGTCGTGGCCACCGTAAAACGTCCAAGTGCCCTTGCCAAAAGTCCCGTGCATGTAGCGTGCCTCGTTACAGCTTTTGGTTTCGCCCATGATGACTACTTCCGACTTGATCAGGTTTTTTTTGAAACCGGTGGTCTGGCCCATGAACCCCTTGATGTTGAACACATGGTTTTGGGTGAGCATGGTGGGGATCGGGTCCCACTTGGCCGAATATTGGAACAGCTTGAAAAAGTCGTTCCGTTCATTGAGGCCGCGCTCTTTTTGGTTGTTGTCAATATTGGAGTATTCATATTCAAACGGATCCAGATCGAGTTTGAAATCGCGGAAAGCAAAGGTCTTGCTGTAATCCAATTTACTGTTGGCGGCAGGATCGTAGGGGTCGCCGTCATAGACCACATCGCAGATGTCCACCCCTTCGGCGGCCAGGGCAATGTCATACGTATCCGTGGCCGAGCACATGGCAAACAGGAAGCCCCCGCCCGCACAATAGTCGCGGATGCGCTTGACCACGGCCAATTTGAGGTGGGATACTTTCTTGAACCCATATTTGCGGGCCAAATCTTCCGACTCCTGCTGCTGGGCCTGGTACCATGGGTTGCCGCTGTAATTGCGGTAAAACTTGCCATATTGGCCCGTAAAGTCTTCGTGGTGCAGGTGCAGCCAGTCATACTTGGGAAGACTGTTTTCCATTACCTCTTCATCAAAAATAATATCGTAGGGAATCTCGGCGTAAGAGAGCACCAAAGTGACAGCATCGTCCCAAGGCTGTTTGGTCTTGGGTGAATAGACCGCAATTTTGGGGGCTACCTCGAGTTTCATCACATCCATGTTGGCCTCCGGGCTGGCAATTTGTTCTTTGATCTGCACGGCTTGCGCATCGGAGATCACTTCGTAGCTCACGCCCCGGATCACGAGTTCATTCTCAAACTTCTGCACGTATTTGAACAAGAAGCTACCGCCCCGATAGTTGAGCAGCCACTCAGCCTCCACCTCTTGTTTGAGTATCCAAAAGGTGATCCCATACGCTTTGAGGTGGTTTTTTTGGGCAACATCCATTGGGAGCAGCAAGTAGGAGGCCCGTGCGCCCAAGCTGATTAGAAGGAATAGAAGGCAAAAGATGATTTTTTGCATAGTCAGTCGGCTTTTCGGCTGGATGGTACAAGGGTTGGGCCAAAAGATGTACGTAATTTAGGAAGAAATTGGGTAAATCGTCGTACAGTTTGCCACTTTTACAAAATTTAAGCTCTTCAAGGGGTTAGCCCGCCCCTTTCTATTTGTGCCGGGCTTTCAATACCCCGATTACCTCATCAAAGTCCACTTCTTTGGCCTCCAACAGCACCAAGTAGTGGAACAGTAGGTCGGCGGCCTCGTTTTTGAACAGCTCGAGATTGTGATCCTTGGCCTCGATCACCAACTCGACCGCTTCTTCTCCCACTTTTTGGGCCACTTTATTGATGCCCCGAGCCAGCAGTTTGGCGGTGTAGGATGCTTCGGTTGGGGCCAGTTTGCGTGCCCGGATGGTATGCTTGAGTTGGTTTAGGAAGGGTTCCAGCCCCTCGTTGGTTTCGCCGAAGCAGGTGTCAGCTCCGGTATGACAGGTGGGCCCGTGGGGTTCGGCCTTGATCAGGAGCGTGTCCTGGTCGCAATCGGCGGTAATGCTCACCACCCGTAGGAAGTGGCCCGAAGTTTCGCCCTTGGTCCAGAGCCGCTGTTTGCTGCGGCTGAAAAAAGTGATCACCCCCTCGGCCTGGGTCTTGGCCAGTGCCTCTTGGTTCAGGTAACCGAGCATTAGCACCTTATTGGTGCGGGCATCTTGAACCACGGCTGGGATCAGGCCCCCGGCTTTGGCAAAATCGAGTTTCAGTGTCATACCATCCATACGGGGGCAAAATTATACCAAATTGGCCGGGAATGGCTTCGTTTTCCTTGATCGGGGCAAATCGTTGGGTGGTGGCTGTGGCAAGTGGTGGGCTACTGGCCACTACTTACAGCAAAGATTCCCCCGCCAACAGCCGGAAACGGCCGGGCACTGGCCCAAATCCCTAAATTTTTCTTTCCCCGTTGCAACCTTTTGTCGGCGAACTGGGTCTTGGGAGGGACGAACCTT
>JAYUVL010000213.1:0-14568 GCA_043754075.1 Cytophagales bacterium
ACAAAATTGGGTTTAGTGCAATGGTAGGTCATTGGGATTTTGCTTATGGTCCTGAACAATTAAAAAAGCTGGCAGAGGAATTAAGTTATCCCGTTTTAGGTATTAATATTTACAAAGAAGATAGATCACTTTTTCTTCCACCTTATCTACTAACTAAAGTTGAAGATGTAAAAATTGCAGTTATTGGTATTTGCTCAAATATTATTGATAAAACAATGCCTAAGCATTTTAGTGAAGGACTAAAAATTACGGACGGAGTAAAAGAATTGCCAGGAATGATTCAACGAGTAAAAGATGAAGGAGCCAATCTTATTGTTCTTCTTTCGCACAATGGATTTCCCCAGGATGTAGATATACTTTCTAAAGTTTCAGGCATTGATGTTTGTTTAAGTGCACACACACATAATCGCTTATATGAAGCTGTAAAAATCAATGATACAATCCTTATTCAATGTGGTTGTCACGGCTCTTTTTTAGGTCATTTGGAATTGAACATTGAACAAAATAAAATTGTTGATTACGAATATAATCTGATAACAATAAATGAAAGTATTAATCCGGATGAAGAGATTGAAAACATAGTATCTCACATAATGCAGCCATTCCAAGATTTGAAACAGAAAGTATTAGGCAAAACTGAAACCGTACTACATAGATACAACACATTAGCATCCACTATGGACGATCTTTTGCTTTCATCAATAAAATCAATAAGCAACGCGGACATTGCCTTTTCAAATGGTTGGCGATATGGAAATCCAATACCAATTGGAGCAATAACAAAATGGGATTTATTCAATATTGTTCCTATGAACCCAGAGGTCTCAACTGTAGAATTAACTGGAGAAGAAATATTAAAAATGCTGGAAGAAAATCTCGAACGAACATTTTCTGCCGAACCTATGAAACAAATGGGTGGTTATATAAAAAGATGCTTGGGCATTTCTGTAAAAATGAGAATTGAAAATCCAAATAAACATCGTATTCAGCAAATATTTATTGGTGATGAGTTCCTGATAAAAGAAAAAAAATATAAAACAGCATTTGTTACCATGCAAGGTGTTCCTGAAACATTAGGCAGGAACAGGCGAAATTTATCCATGAAAGCAGTAGAGGCAATGGAAACGTATTTGATTAAAAATCCAAATTATAAACCGGACACCTTTAATACTTTTTCACTTGTCTAATCCAATTAAACAATAATATATTAAATAGAGTTGCGAAAAGGCGGGCTAATGTGCTGATTTAGGCTTTTGTGCTTTCTATAAACTTTGTATGTAGGGCAAGGAAAGTGCTATCAAACCCGCCCTGCACAAACATCTTTCCGTTAGGCGCAGATTTACTCAAAATCTGTCTGATGGACATTTAGGTAATTTTGCTTGGAATCCTTGTTTTAACCCCCCAAAAGTCTTTGCATAACTTTATCTGACCATAAATTGGTCGTACAGTCGGGAAAAGAGCGTTGGAATCCTTTTCCGTGCTTTCACAAAAATAGGGGCTGCTTTTTATAGTCCCCTTGGTTGGCTCTGGTGGGCGCTTCCAGTTTGATGTTCACCAAAACGCCGGACACCAAGCAGACCGCGTGTGAAAAAATTCCTCCTTTGACAAGCACGTGCTTGCCCTGAGCGCTCTGCCTGTCCTGACATTCCGAACAATACTGATTCATGTCTTCGCTGCTCGCGTTTTTAGATGGCCGCTGGGAGCCAATCAACCCATTTGAAATTGCCAAGGGCAGTTATTCGGCCGAAGGGATCTGGCTCAGACCAGCATTATTCTACCACCAGTCGTCTGGTCAAGATGCCGTCTTTGCCCGAAACCCGCAGCAGGTAAATGCCCGGGGCCAAGTGGCCTACCGCAGTTTGCAGGCGGGGCGTGCCAGCTGGCACCACGTGGGTTTCCAACAAGCGGCCGTCGGCGGCCACCAACTCCAGCGTGGTTGCTTCCCAATGCTGAAAATCGATAATGAGCTGCTGCCGGGCAGGCACAGGATAAACGGTCACTTGCCGCTTGATCACCACTTCTTCATCGGCCAACACGTTGCACACCGCCACCACACTTTGACGAATGGCCACCAGTCGTTTGTACACATTTTCGCCCGGGCAGTCGGTGGCGCAGCCGTCGCGATGGCCCGAAATCACGTTGATCGTCGACTGGTCGGGGGTGCCAGGAGCATGGACGCCCCGGGCCATGGGGTTGGAGAGGCCCTCTTTCACCATTTTCCAACTGACCAACCGGGCCAATGAAGCAAGTGCTTCGGTGGTCGGCTCAACGGCGGTTTGGTAGTTGCCCAGCAAACAAATGCCCATTGTGCTGCCATTTTTGCCACAGAAATGGGCCCCCAGCACATTGTCGCCATCGTGGCGGCCTTGGCCATCACGGCCGTCAAAAATGGTCCCATTCTGGGCAATGACAAAATTATAGCCAATGTCGTTCCAGCCATTGGTTTGGGTGTGCAACAAATAGATGTTGCGCACGGTTTGGGTGAAATTGGTCGCGGTGTTGGACCCAGCTTCGTGGTGGACAATGATGAACTGCACTTTGGTGGCCGAGGCCGCCGCCACTGGGGGGCGCAGCCCCGCCCGCCATTCTGACTGGGGAACCGTCTGGGGCCGTTCGCAGTTATTTTCTGGGCGCATGGCCATGGGCGGGCGGTGCTCCCACCACACTTTCTCGAGTGGCAAAGGCGGGGCATAGAGCAAGTGCAGCACCACTTCGCCCTGCATTTGGCCCGTGTGCAGCCGGAAAGCCGTGCGCGGCGCATCAAACACGATCAGGTTGCTATGGTTTTCCTCCGCGTGGCTGTCCTGCCGCAAGGCTATCTTTTCAGAGGTTTCTACGGCGGCTCCTTGAAGGTTCGCCTGCTGGATGGCCAGCCCGGTAATGGGGAAATCAAACGAAAGATCCAACGCTTGGCCGGGCATCACTTGCGCCGTGGCGCGGGTGTAAGTCTCGTTGATTTTGGCGATCTTCAAAGATTGCGCTTGGCTATTTTGGTAAGCCAAAGCCAGCAATACCAAGATTAATTTTTTCATGGCCGAAATACAGGTTTCTATTGGGGAGCAATATATACTGCTTGCCTGTATTTGCAAAAAAAAACGGAGGCCGGAAAATGAATGCCCGGCCTCCGCTCCAAACAGGGTGGCCTACTCGTATTTCACCACCGCACAGTTGGCGTAGCCTTGGCCCTTGAAATAATTCAAAAGGCTCTGCTGGACGTAACTTTCCGGCCCTTGGCCCACAATCACCCGGTATTCTTGGCCCAGTTTGGTGTTGGTTTGGGCATTGGTTTCCACCAAGATCTGGATATAGGCATCTTTGTAGCCATCGGTTTGCAGGCGGTTGCACAGGGCCACGGCAGTTTTGGCATCAGCA
Source organism: Cytophagales bacterium (assembly GCA_043754075.1). Taxonomy (GTDB): domain Bacteria; phylum Bacteroidota; class Bacteroidia; order Cytophagales; family Thermoflexibacteraceae; genus JALONO01. The sequence goes on from JAYUVL010000213.1 coordinate 3,373, forward strand.
AAGGTGGCTAGTTTGAGCCCATAGCCCGAAATCTGCACCCGATTGAAATTGGCATCAAAATACCCCAGCATTTGTCGCTTGGGATTGGCCGAAACTGCCTTCAGCAGTTGTTGGGCTTGGGCATTGTTTTGGCCGACTTGGGTTTGGGGGGCTGGTTGGTTGCCCAGCGACTGCCTGTTACTCGACGCTGTCAGGTTGTTGGGCGCGGCCCCTTGCATTTGCGCCACCGCATTTGACGCAGTGACCACATCGAGCTGGGCGGTCACTTTGCCGTAGTGGACCAGATTTATGGCTGCCGCTGCCCCCCGCGAAAGGCTTGCAACATTGGTTCCGGTCATCGACTGCCGATCATTGACCTTTACCGTTACCGACTGACCATTTTTCAGGTTGGTTACCTTCAGCAATGTACCAAAAGGCAGCGTTTTGTGTGAACAAGTGAACTTTTGTGCATCATAAGCCTCGGTACTGGCCGTGGGCTTGCCCTGCATGTAATCGGCATAGTAGGTAATAATGCCGGTCTCGGATTGGGCCATAGATGAGGAAGCACCACCCCACACCAATGCCAAAAGCAACAAATAATACTGGCGAATCATTTTTTTTGTGATAAAAATAAAGAACATAGGTTAATTAATGGTCAACAATAACGTTTTGTGTGCAATCAAGTGGCTTGAGTCAATTTGAAAGCAGATTTTGGCTGCTAAGTTAGAATCATTGATCCACACTTTCGCAAACTATTTTAAAAAAAATAGTGCCCGAATGGGACGTAAACTAACTTGTGTAAGTTTTTGGAGTTTTTACTATTTATTGCAAGATTCCTCCGTGTTTTGATAAACCGTGGTTTTTGCCTAAACTGCGCTTTAGTTAATCAATGAATCATGAAAATGAACTTGCGCTATTTGGGGGTGGCTTGGCTGCGGGCCAGCCTTATTTGTCTTTGCTGGCTGGCCTCGCCCGGCGTTTTTGGCCAAACCGCTACCTTGGAGACCGATGTGTGCGTGTATGGGGGTACATCGGCCGGGGTCATGGCCGCCTATGCGGCCCAGAAATCGGGCCAGCGGGTGCTGCTCATTGAGCCGGGGATGCACTTGGGCGGCCTGAGCGCGGGCGGCCTCGGCCAAACTGATATTGGCAACAAGTATGCGATCACCGGGCTCGCCCGCGATTTTTATCGCCGGCTGGGCCAACATTACGGCCAATTTGAAGCTTGGCGGTTTGAGCCCCACGTGGCCGAGGAAACGTTTCAGGCCTACATCAAAGAAGCCGGCATCGCGGTCATTTATAACCGTCGGCTGGTCAAGGTCAATAAGCGTGGCACCGATATCAGTGATGTTCTGCTGGAAGATTCCCGCGCCCCCAATGTCCTGACCCATTTGGGCATCCGGGCCAAAGTGTTCATTGACTGTACTTACGAGGGGGATCTGCTGGCCAAGGCCGGCGTGGCCTACCACGTGGGGCGCGAGGCCAATGCTGTCTATCAAGAAACCCTCAACGGAGTGCAACTGATGGACAAGCACCAGTTTCCGGACGGTATCGACCCATACGTTCAGCCCGGCCAGCCTGAAAGTGGCCTCTTGTGGGGCATCAGCCCGCTGCCCCTGGCGGCCAACGGTACCGGCGACCGCGCAGTGCAAGCGTATAACTTTCGGATGTGCCTCAGCCGCGACCCGGCCAACCGCATTCCCATCACCCGGCCAACCAGCTATGATTCGACCAAATATGAACTGGTGAGGCGAGTCATTGTGGCCAATGGCTATACCAATTTGGACAAGCTGCTGCATATCCAGCCCATGCCCAACCAAAAAACGGACATCAACAACAACGGCGCCTTCTCCTCGGACATGATCGGCATGAACTATGCCTACCCCGAGGCCAGCTATGCCGAGCGCGAGCAACTCATCAAAACGCACGAGGAGTACACCAAGGGCCTGCTCTATTTCTTGGGCCACGACCCACGCCTCCCGGCAGGCGTACGCGCCGAAATGCGCCTTTGGGGCTATCCCAAGGACGAATACTTGGACAATCAGCACTGGAGCCACCAGATTTATGTCCGCGAAGCCCGCCGGATGATTGGTGAGTATGTGATGACCGAGCACAACTGCACGGGCCGCGACCAAGTGACCGATGGGGTGGGCATGGCCGCCTACACCATGGACTCCCACAACTGCCAACGGGTGGTAGTGCCCGGCCCGGGTGGCAAGCCCCAGGTCAAAAATGAAGGCGATGTCCAGATCTGGGGCGGCCCGCCCTACGCCATTGCCTACCGGGCCCTCACCCCCAAACGGACCGAATGTACCAACTTGCTCGTGCCCGTATGCCTGTCGGCTTCGCACATAGCGTATGGATCCATTCGGATGGAACCTGTGTTCATGGTGCTGGGCCAGTCTTGCGGGGTGGCAGCGAGCATGGCCATTGCGGCAAAAGTACCGGTGCAACAAGTAGAGGTGGCCCAGTTGCAGGCCAAACTTCTGGCTGACCCACTGCTCAATGGCAAAATTCCTGAAATTTTTATCGACAATGCCTTTCAAGCGGCCAATGTGCGGGTGAAGGGAAATTGGAAATCGTCGTTTACTCCTTTGCCCGCCAATCTGCCCGCTCGGGAGCGGTCGTTTGCCAAATCGAGCAAAGTGGGCACACCAAACGGCACTGACGCGCTCTACTGCGAAGACCTCAAGACCAAGGGGCAATATGTGCGGTTTGCACCACCGATCCGGCAGGCGGGGAAATACAATGTCTATGTTTACCTGAGCTATTTGAATGAACGGGGCTCGGCCCGCACCAGTAAACTGGGGGTGAAAGTACGGCACCAGGGCGGGCTGGACAGCCGGTTGCTGGACGTGAGCAAAGTTTATGGCGATTGGGTGGCAGTGGGCAGCTATGAATTTGCCGCTGGCGACCAAGGCTACCTCGAGATCAGCCCCGAAGGTGCCGATGGCATTGTGCTGGCCGATGTGGTACTGTTCCAGCCAGCATTTTAGCCCATTTTACTGCGCAAATTTTCCAAGAAACCCTTGATTTCTTCAAGGGTTTCAATGGCCCTGATCATTTCGGCCTTGGCTTCGGGCCGTTCGCCCATTGCTTCTTTGGCCCCTTGCAGGGTATATCCTTTTTGCTTGACCAAGAAGTAGATCGTTTTTAGTTTTTCAATGTCTTTTTTGGTATATTGTCGTACCCCGTTTTTGGTCTTGCGCGGCCGGATAACATCGAAGTGCGTTTCCCAGAAGCGAATAAGCGAAGGAGCCACGTCAAAAAGCTTGGCCACTTCACCAATTGTAAAGTATTTTTTCTCAATTTCATCCGGCAAGTTTTTCATAGCAACTATTTTAATAAATTAACCCTTTAAAACCTCGTCTGGTTCTTGTGTTTGACGGAACAATTTTTGTGCACGATAGGCATTGGGCCTGAAATTATACAAAAATGCGAACTGTTCAAGTAATACTTTTGATTTTTTGCGTACACCCATCATTTTCAGTGCCTTTTCGTTTCACGGCCCTGCACCAGCAAGCCTATCACCACTATTGGCACCTTCAGTTTGCTGAAGCGGGGGAGTGCTTGCGGGCTGACCAAACACTCCTCAGCGGCCCAAACGGAGTGACCATCTACTTGGAAGATTTGGGTGATTTTCTCCAATTGGTCACCACCGAAGATGCCGCCAAGTTCCGGCGCATGGCTCCCTTGGAAGAGCAGCGGCTGCGCCAACTGGCCGCCCTGGATCCGCAATCCCCCTATTTCCTTTTCGCGCAGGCGGAGGTGAAGTTCCATTGGGCCTTCCTCAAACTCCTGTTTGGCGATCACATTGCCGGGGCTTGGTCCATCAAAAAAGCATACCAATTACTAAAAGAAAACGAAGCCCAATACCCCGGCTTTTTGCCCAACAAAAAATCTTTGGGCCTACTGCGTGCCCTGTTGGGGGCAGTGCCCGCCAAATATCAGTGGCTCACCAGTTTAGTGGGCCTTTCCGGAGACACCGAGCAAGGAATGCGCGAGCTATGGCAAGTGGCCCAAAGTACCGATCTCCATGCCCAAGAAGCGATGATGGTGTATTTGTTGGCCAAAACCTATTTTTTGGGCCAAGCACCCCAGGCGGCCACGCTGGGCAAATCGTTTTGGGATCGGCAAGCGACCAACCCCCTAGTGGCTTTTACGGGCGCCCTGGTGCTGCTCAAAGCAGAACAGGCCCAAAATGCCCGGCTCCTGCTGGCCCAGTGCCCGGCGGCGGCCCGGTTTCCACTCATGCACTACATCACCGGCAACGCCCATTTGCTTTCTGGTGATTATTTGGGGGCCAACCAAGCTTATCAAGCTTTCTTGGCCCGTTACTTGGGCCAAAACGCTCGCAAAGATGCGCTGTACAAACTGTTCCTGGGCCATTGGCTGAGTGGGCAGCCGGGGGCCGATCAGTACCTAAAGCGATGCCGCGAGGAGGGCGCTCACCACACCGAAGCCGACCGGCACGCGCTCCGCTTTGCCCGTGAACCACGCCTGCCGGCCCCCTCACTTGTGCGGGCCCGCTTGCTCACTGATGGTGGCGAATATGCCCAAGCTTGGCAAACCCTCTCCTCACTTGATCCAGCGCTGCTGGTATGGCCCAAAGATCGGATCGAGTACAGCTACCGGTGTGGAAGGGTCTGCCACAAGCAAGGCCGGGTGGGAGATGCCATTCAATGGTATGACCGAACCATTGACCTTTCGGGCGATTTGTCGTATTATTTTGCCCCAAGTGCCGCCCTGCAAGCTGGCTATCTTTCCCGGGACAGCCTCGGCCACCCCGCCAGGGCCGCAGCCTATTTTACCAAGGCCATGAACTTTCACGATCATGAATATGAGCAGAGTATCCGCCAAAAAGCCAAACTTGCCTTGAGCCAGCTACCTAATTGAATTTGAGGGGGTGCTCCTTGCTTTTCACTTAACTTTTTTTAAAGTTACATTAACTTTATTTTAACTTTGCGCACATCTATCAATTGTTACAACTTTGATCATGGCTGCAACTGTACCGCAAGAAAGCGTCTTGGAAAAAGTGACGTCCTTCGTTCAACGAAAAATTTTTCGGAGCTACCGCGCCCGCCTCAATTACCAATACAGGCGTGGGGGCTGGGACTGGCTGGCCGCCATGGACGAAATGGCCCACCACCAAATTTTGGCGGGCTATTTCCGCCATCTCAAAAAAGGGGGCTCCCTGCTTGACCTCGGCTGTGGCGAAGGAGTACTCCAAGAAGCCGTGGGCAAAGAAAACTATTCTTACTACATCGGCGTGGACCTGTCAGACGATGCGGCCCGGATCGCCAGCGAAAAACGGGGCGATGCCAACACGGTCTTCTTGCAGGGCAACATGGATCACTATGTGCCACCCCGCAAGTTTGATGTCATTGCCGTCAATGAAGCCATTTATTTCTCGGACGACGCGCTCAAGCTGCTCGTGCGCCTCGAGGACTACCTGGCACCTGATGGCTATTTCCTAATCAGCATGGTGGACGGCAAGGGCGACCACATTTGGGATCGGCTCAGTACCACCTACACTTTCGTTGATGAAAACTATGTGACCAATATCAAGAAAATCACTTGGGTGTGCCGAGTGCTGCGCCGCACTGCTTAAATCCAATCACCCTTTTTTAGGTACCAACAACAGTCCCTTTCCAGCATTTGGAACGGGACTGTGCGTTTATGGGCGGCCCGTGCCCAGCCGCTGAGTGGCTCAAAGTTGGGCGGCTCCCCTTGCCCCGCGCACCTAACAACCAACAAACTAGGTAAACTTGCGCATTCATCTCAAAAAGTTCATTTTTTATGTGGCAAAGGCGAGGAAAATAGCTCAGACCTATATAATTTTGATTACCCAATTAAACTTAATCCATGAAAGCCCACCATTATACCCACCTGAACAATTATTTTGATAAAATATTTGTAATCACACTTGAGCGTGCTCACGATCGGCATCGTGCCATTGAGCACAACTTGGCGGGACTTAATTATGAAATAGTATTTGGGACGGACAAGCGCCAACTTGACTTTGCCCATTTAGCCACTGTGGGCGAATACATCCCGGCCAAGGCCATGAAGTTGAACCGATACGTGAAAGAAAGGCACATTCCGCTGGGCCACATTGCCTGCTCGCTCTCCCACCGGAACCTGTACCAACAAATGGTTGATCATGGCTATCGGAACGCGCTCATCCTAGAAGACGATGCCCAACCGATCGATGCCAACCTGCCATTGCTAGCCAACACCTTGGCCGAACTGCCGCCCAATTGGGAACTGCTTTATCTGGGCTACATCAACCACGAAAAGCCGATCCCGAGGATCAAAAAGCTATTTTACCGGGCGTTGTTCACCGTCTGGCACCACCATGCCTATCGGTGGCGGGCCAAAGATGTGGAAACGCTGTACCCGCGCGCTTTCTCCCCCCACCTCTACCGCGCTGGCTACCACGATTGTACCCATGCCTACGCACTGTCCCAAGCGGCGGCCCAGAAGTTGTTGAAGGCCCAAACCCCCATCAGCTACTGTGCTGACAGCGCACTGACCCATTTGATCACCCGGCGGAACCTTAACGCATTCATTGCCCGGCAAAAGTTTTTTGATCAATTGGATTTTGCCCACGGGCACAATGGAACCGCTTCTTATATCATCAATTAGCACCAAATGCGACAGGTTGAGCACCTTGATGGTCAAGCCCCACCGGGCCGTTTAGGTTGTCTGGCTGCCAATCCAACACTTTGCGGTTTGTGCCCTTGTTTAACTTTCTTTAACAATTCAAAATTAAACCTAGCCCAAATGAGCTGGTCTGATTAGATTTACGGTTTAATGCCCTTTGTTCCAACCCCTGTCCACAGTCGATGATCCAATATTTTGCCCAACCCGCAGCATCCAAGGCTAACCCCATTTTTTCAGTCCTAATCCCAACTTGGAACAACCGCGAATTTTTGCAATTGTGTGTGGCCAGTATCCGTAAAAATTCTACCCTTCCCCTCCAAATCGTGCTTCATGTCAATGATGGATCAGACGGATCGCTGGATTGGGCCAAAGCCGAAGGCCTGGATTTCAGCCATTCACCCGCCAATGTGGGGATTTGCTACGCCTGCAATGCGGCCTATTCGCTGGCCCGGGCGGAGTACATTGTGTACATGAACGACGACATGTACGCCTGCCCCGGTTGGGATACGGCCCTCTATGCCGCCATCCAAGCGTATGGCAAGGACGATTTTTACTTTTCGGGCACGATGATCGAGCGCGAGGCCAGTGGCTACGGCTGCGTGTCGGCCCCGCACGACTTCGGCGGGGAGGTGGCCAACTTTCGCGAAACCGATTTGCTCCAAGCCCTGCCCAACTTGGCCATCCCCGATTGGCAAGGGGCCACCTATCCACCCAGTGTGATGCACCGCCGGATGTGGGATCTTATCGGTGGGTTTAGCATTGAATTTAGCCCGGGCATGTATTCCGACCCCGACATCAGCATGAAGCTCTGGCACGCCGGCTGCCGCAACTACCGGGGCATTGGTCAGAGTTTAGTGTATCATTTTGGGTCCAAGAGCATTGGCCGGATCAAGCACAACCGGGGCAAAAACCAGTTTTTGCGCAAATGGAGAATTTCGCCCAGCCTGCTTTACGACCACTACCTCTTGCTCTACAACCACGACCGGGATGCCACCTACCGTGGCCTATTGACCGAACCCAAACCGAACTTGTCCTTTAAGATCGCCCGGGCGGTGTCCAAGTTAAAAGCCTGGTTTGCTTGATGGTGAAGCCCCGGTGTCAACTTGTTGCTACCAAGGCCAGCAACCGGTCCACTTCCTCGGGCTGGTTATAGCAATGGGTGGACACACGAATGCTGTTCAGCCCGCCCTCGGGCACGATGCGCAGGCGGAACCCTTGGCGGATGGCCAAATCGTTGAAAGAGCGGAAGTCGAGGTGCCGGAGCCGGAAACCGATCATGGTGCTGCGCGAGGCCGCTTCGCTCGGGGTGAGCATTTCCACGCGGTCGGGCAGGGCCAGCAACCCGTTTTGTAGCCGCTCGGCCAGGCCCTGGGCACGATGGACTATTTTTTCCAATCCGATTTTTTCAAAAAATTCAACCGCAGCGGGCACACCCGCGTAGGTAGCGGCATTTTGGGTGCCGTAATCATAGCGGTGCGCCGTGGGAACGTAGCCGTTGAGTACGGGCGGGCGGGCGTGGAGATCCCAGCCGGTATCGCCGTAGGTGCCCAAATGCTGGACTTGGAGCGTGTCCAACATGGCTTCGCGCACATACAAAAACCCAGTGCCCTTGGGCCCGAGCAGCCATTTGTGGCAGCAGGCGGCATAGCAGTCACAGCCAATGTCTTGGAGATCCAGTAACGTGCTACCCGGACCGTGGGCCCCATCAAGGCAGACAAACAAACCTTTGTCGTGGCCCAAACTGGCGATTTCCTTGACCGGTAACACTTGGCCAGTGGTGCAGGTGATGTGGGGCACGGCAATGACCCGGGTCCGGCGAGCGATGGCCCCATTGATCCGATCCAACGTTTCGGCGGCAGTAGCGGCGGGAGAGATGATTTTGAGCTTGATCCCCGACAACTTGGCCCGGTTGAGCCACGGCAGGGCATTGCCCGCGTGTTCATGATCAGTCAAAATCACCTCGTCGCCCCGCCGGAGCGGCAGTCCCCAAGCCATGAGATTGATGCCCTCCGAGGTGTTGTGGGTAAGACAAATTTCCTTTTCGGGCACGCGCAGAAAGCGGGCCAGCGCGGTGCGAGCCGCATGAGTATCGCCGTATTCCCCCATCCGCTCTAGGGCATCCATTCGCTCTTGCTGGGCCTTGACCACGGAGTGGGGCGAGGGGCCATTGGTGCCATTGTTGAAATAAACCCGATCCCGGCTGAGCGGGAACTGATCGCGAACCTGCCGCCAAAAAGTTTCGTTGTCATCGGCCAAATGCCCATCGGGCGGCATTTGGCCCAAGGCACTCAGAGCAGGCGCAGCCACAAGGCCGAGCGGCAAAGTTTGCAAGAAATGGCGGCGATTGAGCATAGCAGGCTTGGTGGTTAACTCATGGCAGATGGTTCGCCAATAGAACCTCCCAAACAAATATAAGCCAAAATGGGCAATTGGCCGTCTTGCCCTTGGGCATTTACGCGCCGGTGCTTGGCAAGGCTGCTCGCCCTTGATTGGCGAACGGCCCCAAAATCATTTGCTTTAATGCTGGGTTTATGCCAGTTTTGTTGTAAAACCTTCACTTTGTGCTTAACAAGTGAAATAGCCGCAGTGCTGGCTTTTAACCCACCCATCCCCTTGACCACCGACATCGTCAAATACCTGAGTGTTTTTGTCTTGAGCATGTTCAAGTTTGTGCTGGGCCCGATCACCGCCCTGCCGTTGGATTTGCCCTATTTGGTCGCGGTGGCCCTGACCGCCGGAGGCATGATGGCCACCGTTTGTCTGCTCACCTTTGCTGGGTCGGGCCTGCGCAACCGCTGGATGGCCCAGCTAAACCGCAACCGCAAACGGTTCAGTCCGGGCAGCCGCCGGATGGTGCGGATCTGGCGCAAGTATGGCATCTTGGGCACGGCCGTGCTCACGCCCCTGCTCCTCACGCCCATTGGCGGCACGTTGGTGGCCATTGCTTTTGGCGAAAAAAAATGGCGAATCGTTTATTATATGCTCGCCTCCGCTGTTTTTTGGGGATTTGTGATCACTGCAGCCGTTTATTACCTCCGGGATTTCTACCAACAATTTATTAATTGATTTTTACAGTTTATCTCAAAGGATTGTTTTAATAACTATTGATAAAAATACGGCTTTAGAATATGGAGAATCCAAACATTCGCTTTACTTTCACGGTACGGTAACGCAACTCCTGAATTATGTTGACCCATTTGTTGATCAAAAACTATGCACTTATCCGGCAACTGGAAATTGGCCCCTCAGCGCACCTCAACATCATTACAGGGGAAACTGGGGCCGGCAAATCCATCATGCTGGGCGCCATAGGAATGCTGCTCGGCGAGCGGGCCGACACCAAAATATTGTTGGATTCGGGCGAGAAATGCGTGGTGGAAGGCAGTTTCAACTTGGCTGAATACGACCTACAACCGCTTTTTGAACAAGTGGAACTCGATTTTGACCAAACTTGCACCATTCGGCGGGAGATCAGCCCGGCCGGAAAATCACGCGCCTTTATCAACGATACCCCCGTCACGCTCGATGTGTTGCGCAGTGTGGGCGGGCGGCTGATGGACATCCACTCCCAACACGACACGCTCCGACTGGGCGCGGATGATTTTCAGCTTCAGATCGTTGATATTTTTGCCGCCAACCAAGGACAGCAGCAGATCTACCGTGCCGCTTATCGCACCTACCGCCAAGCCGAACTGCATTGCCAAAGACTGCTCAAGGAAGCTGCCGAGGCCCGCAAAGAACTGGACTATAACAGTTATCTACTCGACGAATTGAACAAAGCCGAATTGGACGGGCTGCACCAAGAGGAAATGGAGCTGGAACTGGAGCGACTGGAAAACATGGAACTGATCAAGACCAGCCTTAACTTGGCCCTCCAATCCCTAAACACCGAAGAACAGTCGACGGAAAACACGCTGCGCAACGCACTGGGCGAGTTGCGCAAAATCACGGCCTTTGCGGCCAACTATCAAGCCCTTTTTGCCCGCGTGGACAGCCTGTTCATCGAACTGCGCGACATCAACAGCGACCTAGCCGACGAGGAGGGGCGCTTGTTCTTTGACGACGAAAAAGCCTACCAACTCCGAACCCAGTTGGATCGGATCTACACCCTGCAAAAGAAACACCTCAAAGATTCGGTGGCCGATCTGGTGGCCCTGCGCGACGAATTGGCCCTGAAAGTGGGCCGAATGCTAAACCTGGACGGAGAAATCGCCGAAGCGCAAGCCACCCAAGCCCAAGCCCTGCTTGTGCTTCAGGCCGAGGCCGCCAGCCTGCGTCAAAGCCGCCAAGCAGTGACCAGCCAGATCGAGGAAACCACCAACGAACTGCTCTGGGAACTGGGAATGCCCGATGCCCGGCTCTCGGTGGAACTGGCCGCTGTTACCCCCGGACCATCGGGGGCGGACACCGTGACGTTTTTGTTCAGTGCCAACAAAGGTGTAAAACCCGAACCGCTCAAAAGTGTGGCCTCGGGCGGGGAATTTTCACGCTTGATGCTCTGTATCAAATACATTTTGGCCGGAAAAACCGCCCTGCCAACGATTATTTTTG
>JAYUVL010000214.1:0-7986 GCA_043754075.1 Cytophagales bacterium
GATGGTTTTGACCCCCTGTTGGCTGCTTACCAATAAATGTTGTGCTTGATCGGGCATGGTTCCAAAATTGGTGTGGAATGTGCGTAATTGATTTATGTAGGCAATGCCTTAATGTTAGTCACAACTTACCAAATCACCAACTTGTATGCGACTGTTTTGTGTTTTGCTCCTTTTGCTACTGTCTAGTTTTGGGCTGCGTGCCCAGTTAAGGTTTGCCCAGGGCACTTTGGGCCAGTTGGCAGCCCAAGCAACCCAAGAAAAAAAGCCGTACTTGGTCTTCGTCTCCACCGACTGGTGCAGCTATTGCAAGCTGATGAAGCGGGAAACCTTTACCGATCCAGCGGTGCGGGAATTTTTGGGCGAACATTTTCTGGTTCAGCAGATCGATGCCGAAAAAGGGGAGGGCGAGGCATTTGCGGCCCAGCACAAAATCCGGGATTATCCCGTCATTCTATTTTTTGGGCCTGATGGCAAGCCACTGGGCAAAATCAGGGGTTTTCAAGAAGCAGAATACTTTATGATGAACCTGCAACCAATCTACAAGAAATTTTTGAAAAAGTACCCGCTTTGATCAGTCGGACGGTAGGGGGTAGGAGCTAAGGTTGGCGGGGCCAAACCAATGACGGTTGTTGGTTTGGCCTCAGGGTGCGGGCCAGTGCCAGTGACTGGCCACAACGCATTTGTGTAGCGGGCCGCTCTGCGCTCATGCCAGCATCCACCGCCCAACTCGGCGGTGGATATTGTTTGTTTACAGCTTGCGCTATCTCATTCCCTGCTTGCCGACATCTTGGCCGGATACTGGCGTTTTTTGGAAAAAGCGCTTGGATCGGCCCACTGCTGTCTCAACTGGTATGGCGCTTTTGGCTGATCAAGGCCTAGTACTTCATGGTTTTTAAGTAGTCAAAGCTCATTTTGATACTCTCAAGTGGCTCGCGCTTGCACACGTCTTGCTCGACAAAAAAGTGTTTCATGCCCGCCAATTTGGCTTGCTGGAATATCTTTTTGAAATCAATGCTGCCTTGCCCCACTTCAGCAAACTCCTTTTTTTCGCTTTTTTCCATGTCCTTGACGTGCCAAAGGCCAAAGCGATTGGAATATTTTTGGAAATAGGCCAATGGATCCACCCCAGCTTTTATGACCCAAAATAGATCCATCTCCAGGGTGAGCAGGTCAGCGGGCACATTTTGGAGCAGGTAGTCGAACAGCATTTGGCCTTCTACTTTTTCAAATTCAAAGTCGTGGTTGTGATAGCCCAACTGGATGCCCGATTTCTTACTGGTTTCGCCGGCCTTGGTGAAAAGATCCACCAGTTTTTTGAAGTCATCCAAGTTCTTGCGCTCTTGGGCCCCAGTGTAGGCGCACACTACGTATTTCTGGCCAATGGCAGCGCAGGCATCCAGCATTTGCGGCAACTTGTCGCCCAGTCCTGCCGTGCCAGTGTGCCCACTGATGGCTTTCAATCCGTTGTCGGCCAATAGTTTACTAAACTCCGCCGGGGTTTTGCCATAAAATTTGCCGTCATTGTAGCCGGCCAATTCCACCTCTTTGTAACCGATCTGGGCTACCTTGGCCAGTGTGCCCACCGGATCTTTGCTCATCGCATTGCGGACGGTGTAGAGCTGCACGCCCTGTTTCTTGACTTTGGCGGCGGTCAAAGTATCGGGCAAAAAAGCCAACGCGGTGGCACCCAAAACACTTTTCTTTAAAAAATTTCTGCGGTTTTCCATTTTCAACTATTTGGGCGAAGTATGTGATTAACAAATTGATGATTTAGAGATTTTATTGTCAATGATACTGTTTGGTTGCCACAATTTAAGGCTAAGATCCGACAACGCGTTGACTGGGGTGCTCACAGTCGGATAAATTAAGGATTTGTTAAGGTACTAGTGGGTGGGGGCGGAAGCAGTTGAGGATGCTGCCTAGCCTTTGCTGCAAACAAAACACTCGACGGTTTGCCATTTGCGCTTGTGCGACCCCAAACCAAATGGCCCAGCTTGCGTGCGGCGTGCTGCATGCAAGCTGGGGATGGTCAAAATTTTAGTTATTGGGTTGACTGGCTCTGCGAGCCAATTTAATCTTCGCGTCGGCCAAACTTGTCTGGATCGGCCATGCGAACAACTTTTGGCGTAAACTTGGCCAAAACATCCACTAGGGCGGACTGACTTTCCAGCACCCCGAAAATATCCTTGTACACCATCGGGGCTTCATCCAGGTCGCCACCGATGAGCGTTACCCCTTTTTGGGCCAACAGTTCACGGACCGCTTTTTTGTCGATACTGTTCTTGGCTTGGCTCCGCGACATGAGCCGCCCAGCCCCGTGCGAAGCCGACTCGAGCGAGGCCGCTTCGCCCCGGCCGCGCACCACGAAGCCGGGCTGGGCCGACGATCCCGGGATGATGCCCAGTACACCTGCCCCGGCCGGGGTTGCGCCCTTGCGGTGGACAATCACGGGCGTGCCGTCAGTCAAGGTTTCAGCCCACGCAAAATTGTGGTGGTTCTCCACCATGAATGCGGGTTTCTGGCCCAATGCCTTGGCAAGTCGACGGTGAATTTGGTGGTGGTTGGCCGAGGCATATTCCCCAGCCAAATTCATGCTCAGCCAATATTCTTGCCCCTCGGCGGTGGCGAGATCCAACCAGGCCAAGTGCTGGGCTTCTTTGGGCAGTTTCACTTTTTCCATCGCCAACCTAGAGTAGTGGTTGGCAATGGCCGCCCCAAAGCCCCGCGAACCGGAATGGGAGAGCAAGGCCATGTATTTGCCGGGCGGCAGGGGCAGTTCGGCGCAGGGCTGGCCAATCTCGAGCCATCCCCATTCCACAAAATGGTTGCCGGTGCCAGAAGTTCCAATCTGGGTTTCGGCCTTGCGCCGCAAGCCCTTGATCTGTGGGGTGGCGTTCCATTCGGCCCGGTCAAACACCTCATCGGCCATTGGCTTGTCAAAACCCTTGTCGAGGCCGAACACCGTGTTGTCCAGCAGTGATCGCTTGAGCGGGGCAATGTGACGGCCCAAATAATCGCCCGGCATCTCGAAAACCGAAAGGCACATCCGGCAGGCGATGTCCACGCCCACCGCGTAGGGGATCACGATGTTGGCCCGAGTGGCCAACACCCCCCCGATGGGCAAGCCGTAGCCGTGGTGGGCATCGGGCAGGAGCGCACCCGCTAGGGCCACAGGCAGTTTCATGGCGGTGTTCATTTGCTGGAGGGCTGCGGTCTGGATGTGTTCTGGGCCATAAACCGGGAAGGGCAACGGTTCGGGCCGTAGTGCAAAAGTGCCCATCGACTGGCCGGTTGAGGCTTGGCCTTGCTCGGCTTGCACCAGGGCGGCCAGTTTGCCAAAATCGGGGTGGGCCAAATAGGCATCCGGATGGGCCAATAATGCCCGGTACTCGGCAATGAGGGCCAATTTGTCCAACCCTTTGCCCATTATTTTTTTGCCGATCCGAGTGGCTTGTTCCAGTAAAACTGGCGCATGGATCCCGATGGCTTTTAAATCAGAATTGTTTAATTTTTTGCCCATTGGCGATAAAAATTAGGATACTAAAATAGAGGAAAACTACTGGAAAGTCATAAAAAAACCGCTTGTGGCAGAGGCCAAAAGCGGAAAGCTCCAAGGGAATGGAAACAGCTTAATCGCGCAAATGGCAATACATATCACACTGCCAGGGGGCAGGGGGTAGTGCAACAGAAAAAGCGCGAGCCAAGAGCATGTTTAAAAATTTAGATGATGCGGTTATAACTTATGCCTACAACGAAAAGTTCCACTTTCTGCTAGTACTTTTTGGTCCAGCTCGCTGACACATTTATAAATTCAAAGTGTTTGGAGAATCCCGTTTTTTGGTTCAAATTCGCAGTCTTTCATCTTCAGCAACATGCAATACACAGTCAACCAGAAAGGGTATTATGGCCAATTTGGCGGGGCTTTCATTCCTGAAATGCTCTATCCCAACGTCGAGGAACTGGAAAGTCAATACTTGGGCATCATCCAGTCGGCTTCTTTCCAAGAGGAATTTCAAGCGCTGCTGCGCGATTATGTGGGCCGCCCAACGCCGCTTTTTTTGGCCAAACGGCTCTCGGAACGTTATCAGACCAATGTGTATTTGAAACGGGAAGATCTGAGCCATACCGGTGCCCATAAAATCAACAATACCATCGGGCAGATCTTGGTGGCCAAACGGCTGGGCAAACGGCGGATCATTGCCGAAACCGGCGCGGGCCAACACGGTGTGGCCACTGCCACCGTATGTGCGCTGATGGGCCTGCCCTGCGTGGTGTACATGGGCGAGGTGGACATTGCCCGCCAAAGCCCCAATGTTGAACGGATGCGGATGTTGGGCGCAGAAATTCGCCCAGCGCTGAGTGGCAGCCGTACGCTCAAAGATGCCACCAATGAGGCCATTCGCGACTGGATCAACAACCCCCATGACACTCATTATATTATTGGCTCGGTGGTGGGGCCGCATCCTTACCCTGACATGGTGGCCCGGTTCCAATCGGTGATCAGCCAAGAAATCCAGCAGCAACTGCTGTTCAAGACCGGCCGGGATCATCCCGATTATGTGTTGGCTTGTGTGGGTGGGGGGAGCAATGCCGCTGGTGCATTTTACCACTTCCTGCACCGCCCCGAGGTCAAATTGATTGGCTTGGAGGCAGCGGGCAAGGGGCTAAACTCGGGACATTCCGCCGCAACCACGGTGCTGGGCAAGCCGGGGATTTTGCACGGCAGCCGATCGCTGCTGATGCAGACCGAAGACGGCCAAGTGACTGAGCCCTATTCGATCTCAGCCGGGCTCGACTATCCGGGCATTGGGCCGCTCCATGCGCACTTGCACGATACCCAACGGGCGGAGTTCCACGCCATTACCGATGATGAAGCCATGCAGGCCGGTCTGCGGTGTAGCCGGATGGAAGGCATTATTCCGGCCATTGAAACGGCGCACGCTTTTGCTTATTTGGAAAAATTGGCAGCCCGGCCCGAAGAAGTGGTAGTGGTGTGCTGTTCGGGGCGGGGCGACAAAGACCTGCAAACCTATATCCATTGGCTGAACGGGGAATCATAACCACGTTTTGAGTAGCCAAACCACAAAACTGATCCTTTGGCGCACTGGCAAATATTGCCGGTGCGCCAAAGATAGCCAAGTCTGGGCTTGGCCATCTTTGGCCGCACTTGTTTTAGTGCTGCCCCTGACCGGCCTCTATCAGCCCATTTGGTTGCGCAGGGCTACGGTATGGCAAGACACCAAACCAGCAGTTTCGGTACGGAGGCGGGTGGGCCCCAAACTTATTTTCTGAAAACCCGCTGCCAGGGCCAAGTTCAGTTCCTGCGGCGAAAAATCACCCTCGGGGCCCACGAGCACACACACTTCGCTGCCGGCAGCTAAACTGCCAAACAGCGTTTGGGGATTGTCCAAGTCCACGTAGGCAATGAAGCGCTGGGCATTGGGAATTTGCGCAAGGTCGGGCAGGCTGGCCAAAAAGTGGGAGAGTTCTACTGGTCCGTTCAAGGTGGGCAGCCAAGCTTGCAATGATTGTTTCAGGGCTGCAACGGCTTTCTTTTCCATTCGCCCGAGGTTAAAATAGTCGCGCTCGGTGTTTTCGGTTTGCAAAAAGGTAAGGGCATCGAGGCCAATCTCGACACACTTCTCCACTAACCATTCCATCCGTTCCGCATTTTTAGTGGGGGCAATGCCCAAATGAAAATGGTAGGGACGAGGGCGGGCCTGCTGGGACAGTGCTTTGATCTGGACGGTGCAGCGCCGAAAATCAGCCTGCTGGATGAGGGCTTCAGCCATCCTGCCCCGGCCATCGGTAAAAAAAATCGCATCGCCCTTGCTCATGCGCATCACCTTGACACAGTGGCGCGATTCCTCCTCGGATAGATTCAAGGTGTCATTTGGCACGCAAGCGGCCAAGGTGGGCAGGTAAAAAAGCTGGGAAGCGGTCAACTGATCCTGAATTTTTGCCCCAAGATAAGAAAAATTGCTGAATGAATACACCCTGTGCGTGTGGTAGGGTTGTTTAGCCAAGCCCGGCCCAAATCTTTTTTGTTTTAGGAACAATTAGGTTCACCTTTTGTTCAGTTAAAGATATGTTATTACTTTGTGCAACCCATTGATGTTTTTCTGGTCTTTAATTCATCTTATTTTGGTCATTATAGCCGCTCCTTATCCTTATGTCGCAAAAGCTTCGTTTTATTGATCCCCAAGCATCTTCCGCCCGTTTTTTTCCTACGCTTCGCAAACGGGTAGATGCCTATTTTACAGATCATCAATTATCAAAAAATGCCAATGGCTTGATGTGGTTCAAGATTGCATTTTTCTTGGGTGGGATGATGGTGTTTTATGGATTGCTCATGTCCAATCTGTTCACCCCGTGGCAAATGCTGGGCCTGGCCATTGGGCTGGGGATGTTCTTGGCCTTCATTGGGTTCAATGTCACCCACGATGCCATTCACGGCTCATTATCGGACAATCCGGTGGTCAACCAAATTTTTTCACTGGTGTTTAATGTTATCGGGGCCAATGCCTATGTGTGGAGCATTACGCACAACGTAGTTCACCATACTTACACCAACATCCCCGGTCACGATGAAGACATTGAAGTGGCGCCGGGCTTGGTCCGTCTTTCTCCCATTGAAGAATTGAAGCCCATCCACCGTTTTCAACACTTCTATGCTTTTGCCCTGTATGGCTTGGCTTCGCTTTCTTGGGTATTTCGCAAAGATTACGTTAAATTTTTTAAAGATAAAATCGGCCATTACGATAATTCTAATCGCCCGGCCAAGGAAGTTTTCAACTTGTTTTTTTTCAAAGCGGTATATTACACCGTGTTCATTGTGCTGCCCTTGATTTTTATCAACATCACTTGGTGGCAGTTCATCATCGGTTTTGTGGCCATGCACATGGCCGAGGGGATAGTGCTGGGCCTTGTGTTCCAACTGGCCCACGTGGTGGAAGGCACCGCATTCCCCCTGCCCAACGAGGAAGGCAACATTGAAGATGCTTGGGCGGCTCACCAGTTGCGTACTACGGCGAATTTCGCCCGGAAAAACCCAATCGTCAACTTTTTGTGCGGTGGACTTAATTTGCAAGTCGAGCATCATTTGTTCCCCAAGATTTGCCATATCCATTATGTAGCCCTTTCTGAAATAGTAAAGCAAACCGCTGAGGAGTTCAACTTGCCCTACATCGAGAACGAGACTTTTGGTTCGGCTTTGGTATCGCATTATCACATGTTGAAGAAATTTGGGCATGATGACTATGTCCTGAGTTTGCAACCCAGTTTGGAAAAAGCCTATTAGTGGGCAGATGACCACACTGGTGGTTGCGTTTCCAACGTAACGCACCGCTGGCCAAGTAAAGTGGATGGCAGATATTCAAGCACACAAAAACCGGTCAACCAAAACAGTTGGCCGGTTTTTCATCGCTAAACCCTAACCGATTGGTAGTTGAAATCAATAAAGTGTAAGTTTGCTGAACTTTTGGGGGTTGGAGAAACTGCCGAAGTAGCACCAAGCGATTGATTGCCAGTGTGTAAAATATTTTACCTATAAAGTTTTGGATCATGAAAATGCACCATTTATCCCGGCTGGCCCTTGTAGCGGGTTTCTTCGTGGGGACCTCGTGTGGCTCGGGCAAGTCCGCCAGCCAAACAACCCCCGGCGTTGATGCCAAAAAAGTAATTGTGACCGCCCAAGCCCCCCAGCCAGTAGGCCCCTACAGCCAAGCGGTGATCAAGGACGATGTGCTGTACGTGGCTGGGCAGATCGCTCTCGATCCCCAGTCGGGCAACTTGGTCAACCAGTCGATCGAGACCGAGACCCGCCAAGTACTGGAAAATGTGAAAGCAGTGGTGGCCGCAGCCGGGATGACGCTGGCCGACGTAATGACCGTAACGGTTTATCTGACCGATCTGCGCGATTTCAATGCCATGAACGGTGTTTATGGTCAATATTTCAAAGTCAATCCACCAGCCCGCACTACGGTG
>JAYUVL010000215.1:0-4378 GCA_043754075.1 Cytophagales bacterium
TTATCATTGGCGTTGGGTTCTACACCATCAGTGTGGCCAATTTTCATCTGCAAAAAAATATCAGCCGGGAGCTGCTGCGCCGGGCCATCGAGTAAGGTCATTTGACTGCCTTCAATTTGGCGATCATGGCCCGGATGTGCCCGGCCGACTCAAACATGGCCTCATAAACCCCGGCGATCAGGTGCTGGGCATCGAGTAAATAAGTGATCCGCTTGGTCATTCCGATGAGCGGGACCACAGCATCGTAAAGACGGGCCACTTTGCCCTGTTCATCGGCCAGCAACTGAAAGGGCAATTGGTGCTGCTGGATAAATTTCTGGTGGGTGGCCACCGAATCCCGGCTAATTCCCACTATGTCAATGTCGTAGCCTCGGAATTCGGCAAAATGATCTCGAAATTCACAAGCCTCGGCCGTGCACACGTTGGTAAAATCTTTGGGGTAAAAATAGATGATGCACGGTTTGTTTGGCAAATCGGTGCGCAAGGTGAAATCATGGCCTGAACTTGATGCCAAAGTAAAGTTTGGCGCGGATGACTGGAGCTTTAGCGGCATGGATGAAGTAGTTTAGTTGAAGTATGAACAAGATTATTAGCCGGATGTTTGAGTGCCGGCTAATGTTTAACTGTGCCGCGACCGAAATCCTGGGGAACGGTTCTTCACTTTTGCAAAAAGGAACCGGAAAATCCAGCAACTGCGACAAATAAAGAAGGGACCGTCATAAAACAATTTGCGCCGCCACCCCACTAATTGAATAGGCACTAGTCCTCGTCCATAAACAAGTCAATGGTGCGTTTCTCCAGATCCGTGGACTTAATACGCACGTTTACCGGGTCGCCGAAGCGGAATGTCCGCCCATAGCGCCGGCCAACGAGGCAGTATTTTTTTTCGTCAAACTCGTAACGGTCACCCTGCAAATCGGTGAGCCGCACCATGCCTTCGCAGCGGGTTTCGGTCACTTCGACAAAGATGCCCCACTCTGTCACCCCGGTGACCACGCCCGGCAGGGAGCGGTTTTTGAGTGCCCCGGCCATTTTGAGGTCTTGCATCAATTCCACTTGCTTGTACTTGATGGAGGCCCGTTCGGCATCGGCGGCCCGTTTTTCCATTTCGGAGGAATGTTTGCACCGCTCATCATACGGCAATTTGTCCACCGGTTCGCCACCGTCGAGGTAGTGCTGGAGCAGCCGGTGGGCCATCATATCGGGATACCGCCGGATGGGCGACGTGAAGTGCGAGTAATGATCAAACGCCAGCCCAAAGTGTCCCGTGGGATCAGTGGTGTATTTGGCCTTGGACATGGCCCGGATCGCCAATTGTTGCAGCACGCCCTGTTCAGGTTTGCCCTCCGATTGATTGGCCAGTTCGTTGAGCGAAGTGGAAATGGTCTTTTCGTCCACCTTGATCGTATAGCCAAACAACTTGGCAAAATTGGCAAAATTTTGAATTTTTTCCGGATCGGGTGCATCGTGGATCCGATAAACCATTGTATTCTTGGGCTTGCTCTTGCGCAGGTTGAACACATACTCCGCCACCTGCTTGTTGGCCAACAACATAAACTCCTCGATCAACTTATGGGCATCTTGGCGTACTTTGGGCACGATGGCGATCGGTTTTTTGTTGGCATCGAGTTTGAACTTGACCTCGGTGGTCTCGAACAGGATCGCCCCTTTTTTTACCCGGCTTTTTTGCAACAGCTTGGCCACCCGGTTTAGCCAGTTGAGTTCAACAGCATAATCGCCTTGGCCAGTGGTAAGCACTTGCTGGGCCTCTTCGTAGCTAAAGCGCCGCTGTGAGTGGATGACCGTGCGGCCAAACCATTCCGACACCAGTTTGCCCCGTTCGGTCATTTCAAAAATGGCCGAAAAGGTCAATTTATCTTCGTGCGGGCGCAAAGAGCACAAGCGGTTGGACAATTTTTCGGGCAGCATGGGCACGCAGCGATCCACTAGGTAAACGGAGGTGGCCCGCCGCAGGGCCTCTTGCTCCAGGACACTACCCGGCAGTACGTAATGTGTCACATCGGCAATGTGGATGCCCACCTCCCAGTTGCCATTTTCCAACAGGCGCAGCGAAAGTGCATCGTCAAAATCTTGCGCATCTTCGGGGTCAATGGTGAGCGTGGGCACGCCGCGCAAATCTCGCCGTTTGGCCACTTCTGCGGGGGTAATTGCTTCGTTGATCTGCTCGGCCGCTTGCAACACCTCGGCGGGAAACTCGTAGGGCAAATCGTATTCCGCCATGATCGAGTGCATTTCGGTTTCGTGTTCGCCCGATTTGCCCAATACTTTGGTCACTTTGCCAATCGGATTTTTGTCACTGCTTTCCCACTCGGTAATGCTGACCAGTACTTTTTCGCCGTGTTCGGCCCCATTGAGATCCCGCAGGCTGACAAAAATATCGTGGTACATTTTTCGTTTGTCGGGGACAACAAAGGCATAGCGGTTGCCTATCTCGATCCGACCGACAAAATCGGTGCGGGCCCGCTTCACCACTTCCACGATTTCGCCCTCCGGCCGAGAATCTTTGCGGAATTTATGGACCAGCACTTTGACCGTGTCGCCATCCAGCACATTGGCCGCATGGCGGCGGTGCACCCAAATATCGCGGTTGGCTTCACTGCTGGGCCCAGCCTCCGGAATGACGAAGAGGTACTCCGGGTTCACATAGTCCACCCGGCCCAAGACAAACGCTGGATCTCCCTGCCCCAAAGCTTGGAAGGTGAGTGGGCCGACTTTGGCAATTAGTTTTTGGAGGGCCAGTTGCTCGAGCAGTGCCTCAATGGCCGCTTTACTGAACAAATCTTTGGCCCCAAATTTACGGTGGAACTGAGTGGCGTGCAATTGGCGGTCGGGTTTTTCGGCTAAAATCGCCAAAATGGCCTCGGTGGCATTGTCCTGAAAAGTATATTTTTTGGGTGATGTCGTCTGGCTCCGCTGGTCTTTCTTTTTCCCCTTCTCTTTGGTCTTGCCCTTCTTTTTGTTGTTGTTGGTTGTCATGAAAAAAATAATCGTTTAACTTTTTTACGGGATAAACGACCCAGCCAACAATTCAAATACAACTGTTTTTTCTGGGACCGTTTGTCCACAAACTTTTTATTTAACGTTCCTTACTGGCAGTTTAGTTTCATTCCGTGCCATATTACGAAAAATTAACTTCGACCAAGCGGGCACTTTTGCCACAAAGTTTAGCTTTACCCTTCCTTGTAATTGCAGAAAAAATCCAGTTCTTCTGACCGGATATTGGGGTCAAATTGCTGTGCGCGTTGCCAATCGTCACAGGCCCGGGGTTTATCCTGAAGAAAAAAATGGCAAATTGCCCGTTTATAATAAAGTTGCGAGTTTTGGCTGTCCAACAAGATGGCTTTGTCAAAATGGACGACCGCCGCACTGTATTCTCCTTGCAAAATGGATATTTCGCCCAGTATTTGGTGCAACTCAGGATCCTTGGGTTTTTGTTTGCTCACCAATTTGTAAAATTTCAGGGCCTTGTCATAGTTGCGCAGGCGGTTGTAATAGGCCTCGGCGATTTGCTGGAGCACGGCCACATCATTCAAGTAATAAGGAGCCGCTTGGCCAAAATCCAGGTTGGCTTCAGCTTTCCGGTTTCGGAGATGGCTCAGGGCCATTCCCCGTTTCAGGAAGTACTCGGCCCGGAAGTTGGGGGCGTGCCTGATTGCTTGGGTATAGCTCTCCACCGCCTCGTAATAATAGAAAAGGTGCTCGCCACAAAGTTGGCCCTTGAGCGCAAATGCCTGGTAATCAGTGGGCGCATTGGCCACCGCTTGATTGAGGTGATCGTAGGACAACCGGTAATCTTGTTGCCCCATAGCCTTGATAGCCAGCACGTACACCACTTTGGCATAGGAAACAAATACCGTCCGCACCAAAAAGAATACGTAGATCACCAAGCCAATGGCAATGAAACTCATCTGGGCGTTAGTGGGCAAGTAGGGATTTTGTTGTCGGGTTTTTTGGGTAGTAAACTCACTCGGGGCACGCCGACGGTATTTGGGGTCGGGATTGGGGCGCTGGTAATAGGTTTTTTCACCGTTTTCGTGATTGACCACTACCGACGGCTTACCAGGGCTGGCCCCAGTGCGCAGCAATTCATCGTAACGGTATTTTTTATTGGGGTCATTGAGCACTCGGTAGGCCTCATTGATCGTTTTGAACATGGCCTCGGCCTCTAGATCGTTCGGGTTTCGGTCAGGATGGTAACGGAACGCCAACCTTTTGAACGCAGCCTTGACTGCCTCGCGCGAGGCAAAATCTGCCAGCTCCAATATGCGATAATAATTGACCAAGGCTACTTCCGTTATGTGGCTGTCAATCGGTTCGTAAATGGTGCAATATACACCAAAACCTCTTATTGGCTTTA
>JAYUVL010000216.1:0-4297 GCA_043754075.1 Cytophagales bacterium
TAGCCCACATAACCGCCCACCCCCAAACCAAATAGATGGCTGCGGCGGCCATACTCGACCATCACGGGCAAGTTGGCATAGGCCACCGTCATCTTGCTCTTTTCAAGTTCTTCGGGCGTGCGGAAAAATTCGGCCCCATTATCGGTATTGCGCACCCGTCGGTTGCCCTCGAACATAAAATTGAACCAAGACAATTCAAGGCCGGTTTTGATCTGGACCGAGCGGCTCAGCGGCACCTTGATATTGCTGGAAAAAGCGATGTAACGTGACCCGAGCGGGTCCAGATCATAGTTGGTTCCATTTGGTATCTTGCCGCCCGGCAGCGTAAACTGGTTGAGGCCCAGATCGATGTTGAACACATCGATCACAATGCGACGGCTTCGGCGCTTTTTGCCCTCTTGGTCCCGATCGCTCTCCTCGCGGTCAGTCGAACGAAAATAGCTGGATTTTGCCCGGGAACTTTTGCTACTGTCTTTGTCCCGAACCTGAATCCGGGTCTCTCCGTTGACAAAACTGATTTCGTACTCTTCGTTTTTGTCTTGGATAGTGGTGTCGTGCTTGGCGTTTTCCGCCGATTCCATGTAGCCATCCACCCGTTGCAAAAGGGCGTTTAAGTCCATTTCTTTGAATTTTTTCCGATCTTCTTTGCTGGAAAGGATCAAAACGAGGCGGCTTTTACCAACATTGATAATCACAGTGTCGTCATCGTGGCGCACGATTTGGTATTCGCGGTGTTTATCGCCATAGGTTGGCATCGCTTGTAGTTGGCCATTGGCCCAGCTCATTAGCCCAAATAGCAGGAGGGTGATTACCGTTTTCATAAAACTCAATTTGGTGGTTTAGCGATTTTTCTTGTCTTTTTTCTTGAATAAACTGTCTTTGCTCACGCCCATCAACTCAATTTCCACCTTTTGTGATTCGGAAGCGTCTTCGCCGCCATTGATCCGCGCCAAGAATTTGCCCATACCGGTGCGATTTTTTTTGCGCTGCTCCTGCTCTTCCCTCATTTCATCCTTGTTGGAGGCTTCGGTCCCCATTTTGATGATGATCTGGATTTTTTCCTCTTGCGCGGGTGCGGCGAGGGAGGCCGGTTTGGGCAAATCAAGATCCGGTTGCTCGCTGCCCAACTTTTTTTCGATCACTGGTTCAGTTTCCACTTCTGTCAAGTTGCCCCCAACCTGCGTTTCATCGGCTGGTTTGGTGACGTTGGGGTTCCCGTCACTTTGCCCCTGAATGAGCGGGGCAGTACTGTCGGGGATTTTGGTGGCCAAAACTGGTTGCGCTTCGTTAATGAGATGCGCCTGAGCCTCGTTAGGTTGCACCGGCTTGGAAAAATCTGCAGGATGGGCCGATTCACCTTTGCCACTCAATGCGGGTGTAGGCGTTGGGCCAGGGGTTGACTTCCCAACCAGCGGCATGGTTTGGGGTTGGGTAGAAGCCACTTGCCATGCCAGCCAACCACCCGTGAGCGCGAGGAACAGAACGGCCGCGAACCGCAGGTAAATGCCCCAGCGTGACCGGTCTGGTTGTTGGGCGAGGTGGGCCTGAAACTTGGCCAGGGCTTGATCAGACGGCGCAGCTTCCCAGTCGTGGAGCTTGGCCCGAAACAGATCATCCAATGAATCTTTGCCTTTTTCCATAGCGCAGTAGCTGTTTGATGCAATAAATCAGTTTTTAATGATACTTTCAAAGGGCCAATAGTGATACCCCTTGATATTTGGCAATCATTTCTTTGAGCAGGTTTCGGGCACGGTTCAATTGTGATTTGGAGGTGCTCTCCGTAACGCCCAGCATTTCAGCGATTTCTTTGTGGCTGTATCCCTCGATGGCATATAGGTTAAATACCGTCCGATAGCCAGTGGGGAGAAATTGTACCATTTTGAGCAGTTCCTCTGCCTCTAGGTTGGTCTCGGCGGTCCCTGCGCTCATCTGCCGATCGGCCACTTCCATTTCCTCAAAGTAGATTTTCTTTTTTCGCCGAAGTACCCCCAGCGCTTCATTGACGGTGATCCGGCGGATCCATCCTTCAAAGCTGCCTTCTTGGCGAAAAGTGGGGAGTTGGGCAAAAACTCTTACCATGGCCGAAACCATCGCATCTTCCGCTTCGGTGCGATCAGGCAAATAGCGAAGACAAATCCCAAACATCTTTGCGCTATATTTTTTGTACAATGCCTCCTGACCACTCCGTTTGCCCTTCAGGCAATCGTGGATCAAATCTTCTTCCCGGTAAGTTTGGCCGAGCCGTAACATTCAATCAATCGTGGTTTAGGACTAAGTTATCGCTAGCTGTAAAGGTGATTTCCCGTAACCGGAACAGCCACATGGTTAGTCGAATTGGGCAATGGTTTAGCCAATTAACTGGTTTGCCCAGGCCATTTCTGGGGGGCAGCCGCAGTCTTCCCTTTCAACGTGCGCAGTCTACGTTCTGAAACCAGATGCAAAATAACCCGGTGAGGTTGCATGGAGGGTGACAAAAAGTAAAAGGGCAGAAAACCAACATTGATTTTCTGCCCTTTTGTCAAGTGACGATCGCCGGTTTACTGTCCTTGGACCAGCCCCGCAATGGCTTTGGCCGGTTGGATCAATTGGCCAGTTTGGGAACCGGCATTGGTCGTAGCCCCTGTATCACGAAGGATCTGGTGGACTTGCGCAGTGGTGAGGCTGGGGCGCAGGGATTTCATCAGGCCGACCAAGCCAGCCACATAGGGGGTGGCCATCGAAGTGCCGCTCAAGAACTTATACTGGTTGTTGGGAAATGCAGAGTAGATAGCGACGCCGGGGGCCGCCACTCCCATTTTTAGATCTTGGACAAAATTTGAGAAATCAGCCTTGTTCAGTTTGTCGTCAATCGCAGCCACCGTGATTACGCCCGTCACATTGGCCGGGGTAAAATCAAGGGCATTTTCGTCATCATTGCCCGCCGCTACCACCACCACAGCCCCGGCCTGATTGGCATATTTGACTGCTTCGGCGTAAGCCCGCTGGGCTTGATCACTGGTGGGCCCGCCCAGCGACATGGAAATGACATCGACTCCGAGGTCGGCCGCTTCGATGATGCCGTTGATGATGCCCTGTTGCGTGCCTGATCCAAAATCGCTCAACACTTTGATGCTGGTAATCTGCACGAATCCCGAAGCCGGGGCAAAGGAGGCAATGCCTTTGGCATTGTTGGATACCGCCCCGGCAATGCCCGCGCAATGGGTGCCGTGGCCAATTTTGTCGCGGTCGTAGTCGCGGTTGGTGGAGGCGTAGCTACCCGCCAAGTCCTCATGGGCACCGTCCACGCCAGTGTCCAGAATGGCAATTTTGGCCACTTTTTGTGGTTTGACTCCCGAATTCCGCAACAAAGTGTAGAATTCACCCATTTGCATGGCCTGAAAACCCCACAAATTGCCAATTCCGGGGTCATTGAGTCCAAAATTCAGATCGGAAGTTAGGGGTGGGCGGCTCACAATGGGTTCGGTGTGGATCACCTCATTGGTTTCCACCGCATCCGCCACTCCAGTGGCCATGATTGCGTCGGACAACGCTTGGAAAGCACCCGCGTGGGCATCGGCCAAATTAAGGACATAGAACTCTTCCAGATCGGAAAAATCTTCCCTTTTCAGCTTGGGGAAGGCCTTTTGGTAAGTAACCCCGTATTGCGCGAAAAGTGGGGCCAGTTCGGTCAATGATCGGCCTTGGCCCAGATCGAGCAATAGTTCTCCGTCGGCGGCCACATTGGCGGGTGCGGCGGCGGCTGTTTGGGGGGCAGTTGAACTAAACCAGCGGGTGTAAGCCGCGGCCGCCGTGTCAAAGAGCAGCAGCTTGACCACCAACAAGCCAATGGCAACCACTGAGAGCAAGACTTTGGAACTGCTCACGTACTTGTTGAACAGGATGACCACCAAGACGAAGATGGCCACATCCATTGGCAACATCAAGAACAATTTGAGAAACAGACTGACATCCTCAAAAAAGAAACCGAGCACATAGAGTGCCAGCGAAAACCAGAAACTCCGCCCAAAAAAAATGGTGGGGAGGGCAATTGATTTGAGCCAAAACCAGCCGATGGCGGAAATGACAGTGGCAAAAAAGCCTACTTCATATAAATGCTGCATGATTGCAATGATGTTTTGATTAACCTAGAAAATAGTTGGGATAAGTGTGGGAGGTGCTTGGCTAGATACATGAAAGCCACAACTCTAGATCAAGGAATAGTCAACGATCTTAATTGGTTTGCCCCACATAAAGATCGACATTTCCCCAGTGATTTTCTCGACCGATAAACGAACCTTGGCCCCTTCTTTTTGGAGCG
>JAYUVL010000217.1:0-2503 GCA_043754075.1 Cytophagales bacterium
CTGAATTTTCTCCCTGATCGTGACGCTTGCGGAGAGATCATTGGTGGAGTAGTGGCTCGAGTTGTTTTATCGTGCTCCCAAGTGTTATTACTCTTTAAAGAATGAATAATACTTTTCCTGCAATTGGTCTATTCCTTCTTGCTTTAGTACAATCCTAAGGCCAGTTGCCACAAACTTGGGCAGGCGACTGGCTTAGTGGAGGGGTTCGGAATGTATGATCAGGAACAAAGACGGCAATCTGAAATGGCTTTTACTGTAAATTTTACTTCCTCTGCCGCGAAAAACCATTTTAGCAAAGTGTAGACTAGTTGATAAAATCAACTTTTTTGTAATTCCCGATCGCGATCGAACTTTGTTGTGAACAGGGTGTTTGGGTGTACAATGTTAGCCGCATGGCATTTCTACCCTTGTCGGGGTAAGGGAGAGGTGTACAGGTCCGATGATCAAATCACAGATAAGAATGTTTTTGGTTAAGATTTAGGGCAAAAAAAAACACCATTGCCAAATTGGTGCTTTCGGGCCTGCACCAACAATGGGAAAAATGGTATTCGTGTAATTTTATGTAACTATTCTGCGAAAGCGAAAAAAACGCAGAGCGCACAAAAAAGCCAGTATCGCACGAGGGGCACTTGGCTGGGGGCTTGGTATCAGACAACGCGGCCCAATCCTGACCGGCGTAGGTGAACAGTACTGTATCCTTGATTTTCAGTTTTTTTGTTTACATTAATTTAATTGTGGGTGCTTTCTCGTTCAAATGAAAGTCGTCAACTACCCGCCAAGTTGCGTGGACAGTCTAATTCAGACTGATAAATGGTGCTATCGTGGCGGGTGATTCAATGCGAGAAACCCAAGGGGCTTGAAGATTGTAGCCTCGGGGATTGGTGGCTTTTGGTGCGCTCCCAGTGGGGGTGGATTGCCCATGGCCACTTTATTGACGATCAGGAAAAAAAGTGTTATTGGCCGCTTGGACTTGGGTGGGGACGGCCCCAAGCTCAATTGGGTTGCGCAGCAATCTCCCCAAACAAATCGAACTCGGTAGCACTGGTAATAACAACGGGGGCAAAATCACCGATCCGCACAAAGTGCTTTTTGGCATCCACCAGCACTTCGTTGTCCACTTCGGGCGAATCATGCTCGGTGCGGCCAATGAAATAGCCGCCCTCTTTCCGATCAAAAAGAACCGGCAGGGTTTGGCCAACTTTGGTGGCGTTGATTTCGGCCGATATTTGTTCTTGGATCTGCATGATTTCGGCGGCGCGTTCCTCTTTCACGGTTTGGGGCACGTGGTCATCCATTGAGTGGGCATGGGTATTTTCCTCATGCGAATAGGTGAAAATGCCCAAGCGGTCGAAACGGGCCCGCTCCACAAAATCCACCATCTCGGCAAATTCATCTTCGGTTTCTCCCGGGTGGCCAGCAATCAGCGTAGTGCGCAGGGCAATGCCCGGCACTTTGGCGCGAATGATAGCTATCAAATCTTCGGTTTTTTCTCGGGTAATGCCCCGGCGCATCAGCTTGAGCATTTTGGTGGAGCCGTGCTGGAGCGGCATGTCCAAATATTTGCAAATATTGGTGCGCTCGGCCATTACATCGAGGATTTCCAGGGGAAACCCCGCCGGATAAGCATATTGCAGCCGAATCCAGTCAATGCCCGGCACATCGGACAACCGCTTGAGCAAGTCGGCCAACTGCCGGCCTTTGCTGGGCAGGTCGAGCCCATAGTAAGTCAGGTCTTGGGCAATGAGGATAATTTCCTTGGCCCCATTTTTGGCCAAGTGGCCGGCTTCGGTCAGGATCTGATCCGTTGGCCGGGATACGTGCTTGCCGCGCATGAGCGGGATGGCGCAGAACGAGCAGGGGCGGTCGCAGCCTTCCGAGATTTTGAGGTAGGCGTAGTGCTTGGCAGTGGTGGTGAGCCGCTCGCCGATCAGTTCGTGTTTGTAGTCGGCGTTGAATTTTTTGAGGAGCAGCGGCAGTTCCATTGTACCAAAAAAGGCATCCACCTCGGGGATTTCCGCTTCCAAATTGTCTTTATAGCGTTGCGAAAGGCAGCCCGATACATACAATTTATCAATCCGCCCTTCATTTTTGGCATCGGCAAAACGGAGAATGGTATCGATGGATTCTTGTTTGGCCCGGTCAATGAACCCGCATGTGTTGATAATCACAATATTGGCCTGATCCTGATCGGCTTCGTGCTGGGCATTCAGTCCATTCCCGCGCAACTGGGTGAGCATTACCTCCGAGTCGACGATATTTTTGGAACAGCCAAGGGTGACAATGTTGATCTTGTCTTTTTTCAGCGAGCGCGTTTTCAAAGTTGTGCCGGGTTTAAAACCGCAAAGTTAAGCCAATATTGCATTGATCCCCCCGAAATGGTGAGTAGATTTGAGAGCAGTAAACCGTTTGCCCGGGTAAGAGACAGCGGATTGCCCGCTTTGCTCTGGTTTGGTGGGTGGAGGAAGTTCAGGCATGATGCTGGCCGAGCAGATGATACCCAAAA
>JAYUVL010000218.1:0-5081 GCA_043754075.1 Cytophagales bacterium
GTGCTTTTATTTCCCCTTCTTCACAAATACTTTCCCGTTAGCGGTTAGCAGCAAGCCTAAAAGTAACTCCACAAAATTCAAAGCGATCCATCTGAATGGGTACAATCCATACACAATCAGGAAGGTTGCTACTTATGACAACCCAGGCAATGCCAGTATCGGCTCGGTGCAGCCCCTTAAGTTGGGCCAAATCGCCCAGGGCTTCCACTTGGCCATCTTCCAGTTTGACCGGCCAGGCAGTTGATTTGGCCACGCTGGGCAGTGGCATCTTTTTGCATTTCCGCATTTTTGCCCTTTTATTTTGAGGGGGAGTAGTAACCAATCTACACACACGCACAACTCTTTTTTGTTAAAAAATGTAAACCTCACCCGCTTGATGCCAAAGCAATGGCCAGCCTGCCACTGGTTGGGTGCGCTGTCAACGTTTTGCCATCAATCTGCCGGAAACTTTAACAAAAATAAACAAGCAACCAGCGGCTTTTGGGTTACATTTGCGGGTTTCTTATGATTAGCCACCCCGATGCGCGCAGCCCACTTCAGTCAATATCTAGCCTTTCTCTTTTTGCTCTTGGTTTCCCACTTGGCCCTGGCCCAGCAGCCAGCCCCGCCGGGACCGGAAAAGAAGCAACTGGTTGAGCTTTTGCCGGGGGCGGGGGTGCTGATCGGGGACACGCTGCGGGGTGAAAATATCCGCAAGGTGAAGAAAGACACCCTGCCGGGGGCTTTGCAGGTCATGTTCAAACAAGGGCTGACATTGATGTACTGCGACAGCGCGATCCAGTACCCACTCCGCAATGTGATTGATGCCTTTGGCCACATTACGCTCGTGGATGCGGACAGCACCGTGGTAACGGGCGACAGCTTGTTCTACGATGGCAATACGCGATTGGCCCGGCTCCGGGGCAATGTGGTGCTGGTGGACCGCGAAAAAACCGTGACTACCCAGAACCTCAACTATAACTTGGGCACCCGGGTTGCCAATTATTTTGGGGGCGGCACGGTCAGGAACGACAGCTCGACGCTGGTGAGCGAAGTGGGTTATTACAACACGCTCACCAAAGTGGCCAACTTTCGGAAAAAAGTGCGCTACGTCAGCCCGGGCACTGAACTGGAAGCCGACACCCTCACTTACCTGACCCGCGAGAACCTGGTCAGGTTCAATTCCCGCACCCGCATTCGCACCCGTAACGGCTTTGTCATCGCCGACGGGGGCGAGTACAACGAAACGTTGGGCAAGTCAAAGTTCAAGGGCCGGGCCAAGATCGAGACGGCCGATTACATCATCGGGGGCGATATTTTGGATTATGACAAGATCACCGAAAAAGGGATCGCCAAAAAAAATGTTGAATTTTATGGCAAAAAAGATAATATTACCGTGCTGGGCGACTTGGGCAAGCACGATGGCCTGATCGAGCGCACCGAGGTGTATGGCAATGCAGTGCTGATCAGTCCGCCCAGAACGGGAACCGATACTCTGTTCATTTCGGCCGATACCTTGATCACTTATAAAGAAAAATCGGGGGTGGACAGCCTGCCCGATCGCAAATTCCTAATCGGCTACCGCAACGTGAAAGCCTACCAGACCGATTTTCGCTCCACTTCCGACTCAATTGGTTATTTTCTCAATGACTCGATCATCAATTTTTATCAAGACCCCGTTATTTGGTCCAAGGGATCGCAACTGGTGGCCCAGCATATCGATGTCAAAATGAAGAATGGCAAGATCGACGTGATGAACCTCAACGAAAAAGCCTTCATTACTTCGTTGGATACCATCAAAAATTTCAATCAAACCCGTGGGCGGCAAATCAAAGCCCACTTTCGGCAGGGAACCCTGAACCGCGTGGAGGTGAAAGGCAATGGCGAAAGCCTTTACCATGCCTTGGAGCAGGACACCCTCGTGACCGGGCTGAACTATATTAAGTGCAGCGAAATGAAGATTATTTTCAATGACTCAAGTCAACTGACAGAGATCATGTTTTATCAACAACCGGATGGCAAATTTATCCCGCCCCATGAGTGGAACCCCCAAAATACCCGGTTGGAAACCTTCAATTGGCGGGTGGAAGAACAGCCCACGAAGGGGGAAGTGCTGGGCGTCCACGCCGGCAACCGCTACAAGAGTGGTGAATTGGTCGGGGCCAAGTTGGTGGTTGATGATTTTTTCCGAGTTTTTCAAAAAGCTCAAACCTTAATCTTCTACAAACAAAATGCGGTTTTGGCCGACCTCAAAGCCGCATTTGTGGTTCAGGTCTATCCCAAGGACAAAAACGACATTGCCATCGATCGGCGCAAGGCCGGGTTTGAGGATTTTGGATTTAGCTTCCCCACCGATGGCTTGCAAAATGGCACGGCCAAACACAGCCTGCTGCTGCCAAGCTATAAAATTGCCCGGATTGTGATTGGTCAGCGCAGCGAAAACAAGCAAGCAAGCTGGCAAAAAATTTATATTGTCAAATAGCGATTACCTGATCAAGCTTGCCTGGCCAATTGATTTTTTACCCACTTTCCCCCTAACTTGCACAGATTCTACTTCTTTGCTGCACCTTATGGATTCACATTCAGCCGAATACCTGCTGCAAGTCCGCGAGCTACAACTCAATTCCCTGTTTGAGTTGATCAAATCGATCAATGAGAACGCTTCCGAGGATGATTTGTACAAAATATATAAATTTATTATTCATTCAGTTGATAAGATTAATAAGTTAGCTCTTTTTGTCAGAGAAGATGGCTGGATTTATAAAGTGGGCTATGGCAACAAAGCCCACTTGGCCGATCTGGGCCTGCCCCCCCAAGTGTTGGCTTTTCGCGAAACCCACCAGATTTCCAGCGAGGATGAGTTGGGCCATTGCGCCGAGTTTGACATCTTGATCCCCATCAAGCACAAGGATCAAGTGCTGGCCTACGTTTTTATTGGTCAGCCCGAACGGATAGGTGCCCACGATCTGGATTTTGTTGCTACGCTGAGCAATATCATCATTGTGGCCATTGAAAACAAAAAACTGGTCCGCAAACAAGTATTGCAAGAAATAATGGATCAGCAACTGAGCATTGCCAAAGATGTGCAAACCTTACTGTTTCCCAAACGATTACCCTATGATGACCGGCTGCGGGTGGTGGCCAGCTACCTGCCCCATCACTCAGTTGGCGGCGATTACTACGATTTCTTGGAGATCAACCGCGATCGTTTCCTGCTTTGCGTGGCTGATGTGTCGGGTAAAGGGGTGCCAGCGGCCATTTTAATGTCCAATTTTCAGGCTGCACTGCGAATTTTGGTGCGTCAGCACTCCTCTCTCCAGCAGATTATTGAGGAATTAAACAATTTAATCATGGTCAATTCACAAGGTGAAAATTATATCACGGCTTTTTTTGCGGAGTATGATTTTCGCTACCGGACCATGACCTACATCAACGCGGGGCACAATCCCCCGTTCATGCTCACTCCCGATGGTCAGATCCGCTCCCTGAGCGAGGGCACCACCATTTTGGGCGGTTTTGCCCAACTGCCCTTTTTGCAGATCCAGACCATCAACAACCTGGGCAGTTTTCTCTTCTTTGGTTTCACCGATGGATTTATCGAAACCTACAATGATGCTGGCGAGGCATTGGGGGTGGATCAATTGATGGATTTTGTGATTCAAAACCAGCATTTGGATCAAAAAATACTCCATGAAAGGCTGATTCACCACCTTATCCAGTTCAAGGGCAAACAGGCCTACGTTGATGACATTACGCTGCTGTCTTGTCGGGTGACCAATAAAGGGTCGCGTTAGGGATACCTTGGGCAGTTTTGCCCGGGCGGCGCACTGATTAGTCAATTTTTTAATTAATAGCGGCACCCGATTGCGCAGCAAAGCGCTGGGCAATCGTTGGGGCGCAAAGAAAAAAATGATTGGGGGAGCCATAAGGCCTCAATGGTTGGTTGAAAACCAATTTTTGGAGCACACCCCGGCAAGTGGCTACCTAAAATCGCCGATGCGGCCATAGTGGATGGCATTGGCGGCGTTCTCGCCACAGGCTTGCACCAAGTAGATCAAATTGGCAAACCGGACATCTTTGGTAAAGCCCTTTTTGTATCTTGCGTAAATTTGCTGGCAGATCACCCCGATTTTTAGGCACCCGAAGACGTAATAGAAAACGATATTATCCACATTGCGAGCACTCTGGGCCGCGTAGCGATCCAAGACCTGCTGTCGCGATAAGTTACCGGGAAAGGCGGTGAGCGAGAACGCCTTTAGCACTGCTGGGCTGTCAGCATCGGCCCAATAGCCCAATGTGGTGCCCAGATCCATCAATGGATCGCCCACAGTGGCCATTTCCCAATCCAAGACCGCCACTATCTCGGATAAATCAGCGGGATTGAGCACCATGTTGTCGTATTTATAATCATTATGGAGCAAAGAGGCGGTTTGTTCGGCTGGCTGGTTGGCCAAGAGCCATTCGGCAGCTTGATCCATGCCTGGCACTACGTCGGTCTGGGCTTTGCGGTAGCGCCCAATCCAGCCCTCGACTTGCCGCTGCACGTAGCCTTCGGGCTTGCCCAGCCCCACCAATTGGGTGGCGTGGATGTCAATCCGGTGCAGATCGGCCAAGTTATCGATGGCCGCATAGGAGATGGTGCGCATCAGTTCTGGCGTAAGGGTAAATTCAGTCGGGGGCTTTTGCCGCAGGATGATTCCCTGAATCCGCTCCATGATGTAAAACTCCGACCCAATAATGGCCTCGTCATTGCTGTAAATCAAGGGCTTGGGCACTTTGGCATACACAGGCTGGAGGGTGGCCAGCAGGTGGTGTTCGCGGGCCATGTCGTGCGCCGATTTGATATTGGCCCCAAAGGGTGGGCGGCGCAGCACCAACTCCCGATCCCCCAATTGGAGGAAATACGTCAAGTTAGAGTAGCCGGCCGGAAATTGCTGTACTGTCAATTCGCCCGTCAGTTCGGGGAATTGCTCGCGGAGAAAGGCCCGCAAATTGGCTACGTTCAGTTCTTCGCCGGCCCGGATCTGGCCGGGTTGGTCAATGGTGCTCATGGGCAGATGGGTTGGCGCGTTAGGCAATTGTTTGTTGGTATGGCTTTTTAT
>JAYUVL010000219.1:0-3022 GCA_043754075.1 Cytophagales bacterium
TATATATTGGCAAAAGTAAATTTTAACCAAATTTTTTTAACTTTCATCGTATAAACGACAAGAGGGTGCTGATCCACCTTAATTTTTCGTAGTGCCCCCCGGCAGGCTGATGGGTGTATTTTGGAGCTTTTGTAAGAGTTCCTCGCGCTTCACTCGCTCCCCTTCAGTAGGCTGCTTAATCACTGGGTTGGTAACAAAAGTGATTTTTTGTGCCTCAATGGTAAGCCCCGGCTCCGAAATTTTTAAGATCAGGCCGGGCAAACCGTGAAAACCTTCGGGCCCCGCCGAGAAGGGTATCCGGTCGGTAAACCAGGCCTCCACTGCCCGGCCTTGGGCATCTTTGCCTACCGCTTTGCGGCAGGGCAGGTCGGCGATGGTGGCCACTTCGCTGGTAAGCTCCCAGTTATAATTGACCGACTCCCTCTCAATCAGGAACAGCCGCCCCAAGTGGTTGAGTGATTGTAAATGGAGGTTTTTGGTAAAAGACTGGTAGATGGTATAGCCAGCTTTGGTGTGGGTTTCCGAAGCCCTATGGTTTTTAAGCTCTCCATCGGTTAAATCGGTGCCAGGAGGGGCCTGACTCCTTATTCGCTTTTTTTGTTCTTCGGTGAGCGGTTTTACCACCGTTTCCCCCTTCATTTTTTTTTCTTTAAATTCGTAAAGGGCTTCATTATTGGTCGCCACCAGCACGGTAATATCTTTGGTTAAAAAGTCGATAAGTTCCGGCGATTTATCGGCCATTTTAATTCTAGGCGGTGATATTTGCTGATAAATGACTTGGATACCTGAGGTTTCCTTTTTTTGGGCGAAAGCATTTAGGCTGAAGCCTATCCCTAGCAAGAGTGTGAGCAGGAGTTTCATAAACGTGGGGGCAAAGAATTAGAAAAACAATGCGATCTAAAGACTGGCTGGATTAAATGTTGATTCTATGGATGGTCCAAAGACCTAATTTCCGAGCATTTACGAAAAAGGATACTGCACTTATCATTCGCAAACTTTAAATGCAGTATCCCTAAAAACAGCTTGTCCAAATTTTCTGGACACAGGTCGCTCTTTACCATAGCAAGCCTAAACATCCGATGAGAGTAAAGCCAGTGGATGATGACCCTAACAGACCGAACTGAAGACCTGCCTAAGCACAATCCAAATTGGTTTCAGTAATTTGATTACAATTTGACAACGTGGTAGTCGTTACAGTAACAGCACAAATCATTTGATTATTGCCTGAACCAAAATACACATATTGAGTTTCGCTCTGTACGCTAAACGCACATTCCCGCTTTTCTTTGCTTTCCCGGTGGGGTTTATCCACTCCCACTGTGTTGGCCGAAGAGGTAACCAAGGGCAAGGCTAAGGCCAATAAAGTTAACCCCAATTTGCGTAGCTTTTTCCTGTTTTTAAAATTTAAAGTGAAACATAAGATTTGATAGGACAAAATTGGCCATTCGCTTCTTGTTCCACAATGGGCAAAATAACCATTTTTACTAGGCAAAATGACTATTTTTTGTCGTTATTTTGACTATCACCCTTCGCATTTTCCCACTGGGCCGCGATGGCCACCTGGTGCTGCCCCGCAAACAGATACAGTTGCCGGCAGCCGGTCAGGCCCAGTTTGGCCACCAAGTTGCCTTTGTGGTTGCGTACGGTGTTCTCGCTCACGTGGGTTTGTGCGGCGATCTGGGCCACCTCCTTACCCTGGGCCACCAGGGCCAGTACCTCCAGTTCGCGGGGGGTGAGGGTCGCCAGGCCAGCGGGCACCACCGCTACTACCGGGCGGGCCAAGGGCAGGTGCCCGCTCAAAAATCTGCGGCCCCGGTCGAGTTTTTCTAGGCAAAGGGGCAGTTCCTGGGCCAGGTGGGCCGCCGAGAGTAGGGCCGCCATTTCTATGTCATTGGCCTCCTGACAAATGCCGGGGTCGGGGGGTAGGACCAGCAGTAGCCGCACGGCCGGGGCCAGCAGGTGCATACCAGCCACCAGGCCCAGGGCGGCCAGGTCGGGCACCCACACCAGCACGCCCCAGGGCAGACTGGGGGCTTGTGCCAAAGCGGTCAACAGGTTGGGCACCAGTTTTGGGGTCAGGCCGGGGAGCATTGCGGGGAGGGAGCCGGTGCACCATAGCTCACGGGTAGGAGAAAGGTTCATGGGTCAATTGGTTTAACAACAAACAGGCTGGCGCAGATCGTCGGCGGTCACAAACCTGACCTTTACCCAGCTTGGGGCAAAGTTGGTCGCGCATTTACCACTGTGCAAATATAACAGGGTAAAATGAAAAAATCGCCTCCGTAAAACTTTTTTTGGGGGGGGGAGTGAAAAATTTACCGGGCTTACCAGCGCTGGAACAGCGGCTCGAGGGAGCGGGTGCCCGCGATCACCTGGGCGGCCAGTTCGCCCAGGGCTGGGCTTGCATATTTTGGGAGAAATGGACGGGAATTTACGCTATTTTGCTGCGGCTCAAGGGCGGGGGATCCCGGTCACTATCCTAGCGTGGTGGCCAATGCGCTGCCCAATTTGCAGCGGCTGCGGTTGCTGGGCAGAAGTGGGGCCGGGCACTGGGCAACCGCCATGATTGCCGGCCCAACCGTTCAGCTAAAACGACCATTTGTAGCCGGCCAGCAAATAACCACTTAAAATCGCCCGCTCGGAAATGGTGATGCTGTTGTTGGTGAAAGTGGCAGTAAGAATTTGATTTTTGCCAATGTTAGCCACGTTGTTGCCATTGATGAACCACTCGCTGCGGGAGTCTACTTCTTGGCGCAAGTCTTAGCGAAGCGGGACTTGTGCCCACCATGCGTCAAGTCTTCAGACTTGTGTAGGCCAATGAAGCGGCGGCATGGCCCGCCACTAAGACGCCCAGCGCACGGGAAAGCCTGATGGTACTTTCCCCAATTTTCTTACCTTTGACCACTTGCCCTAACCCAACAACACCATGCCGATCATTTTTGCCATTTGCGGAATCCTTGCGCTGATCTTGCTCATCACCGTCGTCAAGCTGGATACCTTCATTTCCTTTATCCTAGTGGCC
>JAYUVL010000220.1:0-2677 GCA_043754075.1 Cytophagales bacterium
ACCATTGCGTATATTCTCTCAAAACAATACAAAATGCGCATAGTTTTTTTATATTACTGACCCTGCGGTTTGGGTAGGGAAGGTTTCGCACAACACAAAATGCGCGTAGTGTTTTTTTGGATGGTTTTGTCTTTTCTACCGATCGTCCAGTGGGCGTTTGATTGCTTGCGGCTTTTTTCGCGTGGGTATGGCGCAGCGTCGTTTTGCTGCTTTCGTGCCCCAGCCGGGCAGGTGGCAAGATGGGTGTTTGTTTTCCCCGAAACCTGCTGGCAAAGCTACCACTTGCCAGCAGGCTTTTTTGGGTATTGGTTATAGTGCAACTTCGGAGAGGAACTTGATCCGCATCAGGCGGAGCTCTTCTTCGGTGAACTCGTCTTCGCCAAGTTCTTGGACTGCCGCCGCAATGTTGTCAGTTTCGGCCATCATGAAATACTGGAACACTTCTTCCTGCCGATCCTCATCCATGATCTGGCCGATGTAATAATCCAAGTTAAGCTTGGTACCCGAGTAACAAATGTGCTCGATCTCGGCGATTACCGTGGCGAGGCTGATGCCTTTGGCTTCAGCTATTTCTTCCAGATCCACTTTGCGGTCGATCTGTTGGATGATAAATATTTTGGTTTTGGACTTGTTGACCGTCGACTTGACCACCACATCGGCAGCGGTGGTAATGTCGTTCTCGGCAACATATTTGACAATGCAATCGATGAACGACTTGCCAAATTTCTGCGCTTTGCTGGCCCCCACTCCGTTGATCTGCGATAGTTCCTCAAGGTTGGTGGGGTAGGTGGTGGCCATTTCCTCCAGGGAGGGATCTTGGAAAATCACATAGGGTGGCAAGTTTCTCTGCTTGGCCACTTTCTTGCGCATGGCCTTCAGCATTTCAAACAGGGCTTCGTCGAAGGCATTGCCCTGGGGCACGGCCTCATTTGACGAAGCGTTCTCGCCATCTTCGTTGTCGCTTTCGGTATTGGAGTAGTCGTGATCTTTGTAGAAAGTGACCGAGGTGGGCCGTTCCAAGAACCGCTCGCCCTTTTCGGTCATTTTCAAGCCCCCAATGATCAGGTTGTCGATGTCTTTCTCGAGGTACTCAAACAGCATCGTCTGCCGGATGACCGATTTCCAGTGCATGTCATCGTCTTCCTTGCCTTTGCCGAACACATCGAGCAGGTTGTGTTCATAACTCATCACATGTTGTTCTTCCACGCCCCGGATCACGTTTACCAAGTGGTCGATGCCAAAGCGACCATCGGTTTGCGACACGGTCTTGAGGGTGATCATCACTTTGTCCCGGGCTTCAAAATGCTTTTCTTTGGGCAGGTTGCAGTTGTCGCAGCCGCCGCCCTCGGTGCATTTGGTTTCTTTGTAGCGCTCGCCAAAATACTGGAGCAACTGACGGCGACGGCACACCGAACATTCGGCGAAAAAAGCCATTTCGTCGAGCAGATACTTGGCATTCTCGCGCTCAGTGACCGATTTGTCCTTGTTGAATTTTTCCAGTTTGGCGATGTCGTCGGGGCTGTAGAACATCAGGCAGTGGCCTTCCAGTCCGTCCCGACCGGCCCGGCCCGTTTCTTGGTAATACCCCTCGAGCGATTTGGGGGTGTCATAATGGATCACAAAACGGACATCGGGCTTGTCGATGCCCATTCCGAAGGCAATGGTGGCCACGATCACGTCCGCATCTTCGTTGAGGAAGGCATCTTGGTTGCGCACCCGTATGTCGGCATCGAGCCCGGCATGGTAGGGCAGGGCTTTCACGTCGTTTACCCGGAGCAGTTCGGCAATCTCTTCCACTTTTTTCCGGCTCAGGCAATAGACAATGCCCGACTTGCCCTTGTGGTTTTTGATAAAGCGGATCAATTGTTTGTTGGTATTGCTCTTGGGCCTGACCTCGTAGTGGAGATTGGGCCGGTTGAACGACGACTTGAAAAAGTCGGCCTCTTCCATCTGGAGGTTTTTCTGGATGTCCAACTGCACCTTGGGCGTGGCTGTGGCCGTGAGCGCCACGATGGGAAAATTGCCGATCTGCTCAATGATGGTCTTGATCCGGCGGTATTCGGGCCGGAAGTCGTGCCCCCATTCAGAAATACAGTGGGCCTCATCCACCGCCACAAACGATACGTTGGCATCTTTGAGGAAGTTGATGTTCTCTTCTTTGGTGAGTGATTCGGGGGCCACGTAGAGCAAGCGCACCTCTCCATTGAGGGTTTCCTTCTTGACTCGGTTGAGCTCGGCCTTGGTCAGGGTGGAGTTGAGGAACTGGGCGTTCACCCCAAATGCATTGAGCTGATCCACTTGGTTTTTCATCAGTGCAATGAGCGGAGATATCACAATGGCGATGCCCTCCATGACTAGGGCCGGCAACTGGTAACAGAGCGATTTGCCCGCTCCAGTGGGCATGATCACGAAGGTATTGCGCCGGTTGAGCACGTTGCGAATGATGGCTTCTTGAGTGCCCCGGAATTGACTGTACCCGAAAACTTCTTTGAGTTTTTCTTTCAGGTCGACTTCTACTTGCTCTTGTACCATTGTCCACAAAGCTTTAGAGTAAGACAAGCTGGTGCTATAAACTAAACATAGCACGATAACTTACACCAAAAAATGCTTTAGTTTTTGGATAAAATAAATGAAATATGAAAGATGCTGATCTAAGCGCTTCAAAAGCAGGTTTAAC
>JAYUVL010000221.1:0-2662 GCA_043754075.1 Cytophagales bacterium
CCAATCCGCTGTTTTGGTTGCTGAGCTTGGCTTTTATTCTTATAACTGGTTTTATTTCGGGAAGTTACCCCGCTTTTTACCTCTCCTCTTTTAATCCGGTCAAAGTACTAAAAGGCACCTTTAAAGCGGGGCGTTTAGCTTCCCTGCCCCGCAAAGCGCTGGTCGTCTTGCAGTTTACAGTCTCGGTGACGTTGATTATTGGGACTATCATC
The DNA here is from genome assembly GCA_043754075.1 of Cytophagales bacterium. Taxonomy (GTDB): domain Bacteria; phylum Bacteroidota; class Bacteroidia; order Cytophagales; family Thermoflexibacteraceae; genus JALONO01. The sequence goes on from JAYUVL010000221.1 coordinate 213, forward strand.
GTTTTCCGCCAAATCCAGCACGCCAAAAATCGCCCCATTGGGTACAGCCGAGAAGGCCTGATAGCGATCAATATGAATACGCCTGAACTACAAGGACACTACGACGCGATTAGAAATGACCTGCTCACCAGTAATGGCGCCATCAATATGTGTGAATCGTCAAGCGCAGTTACAGGTGTTTGGTCAAATCAAATTGGGTTTTATTGGCAGGGAATGCCGGCAGATTTGCAACCACTCTTCGGAACAATTGCGGTTACGCACGACTACGGAAAAACGGTTGGTTGGCATTTTACAGCAGGTAGGGATTTTTCTCGAGATTTTTCCTCAGATTCGTCGTCGATAGTGTTGAATGAATCTGCCGCCAAATTCATTGGATTTAAAAACCCGATTGGCGAGCAAATTAAGTGGAACGATAAGGAATATAAAGTCATTGGCATTATCAAGGACATGGTGATGCAGTCGCCTTTTGAACCTGTTCAGCCGACCATTTTTACCTTGAATTATGGCTGGGCAAATATGATTTTTGTCAAATTAAATCCTCAACTATCCGCACGCGAATCGCTAAACAAGGTAGAAAAAGTATTTCAAAAGCATAACCCCGCTAGCCCATTTGACTATAAGTTTGTCGATGAGGAATACGCGGCAAAGTTTAGTGGCGAAGAACGAATAGGCAAACTGGCGAGCTTTTTTGCTGGACTGGCCATTTTTATCTCTAGTTTGGGGCTGTTTGGTTTAGCTTCTTTTGTGGCAGAACAACGCACCAAAGAAATCGGTGTGCGCAAAGTGATGGGCGCTAGCATTTTGCAACTTTGGGGGCTGCTCTCCAAAGACTTTGTCTTTTTGGTCATCATTTCATTTGGGATTGCGGCTCCCATTGCCTTTTATATGATGAACGATTGGCTGCGAAAGTATGAATATCGCGCCGATATTTCTTGGTGGGTGTTTGTGGTTTCAGGCGCAGGCGCAATGCTGGTCACCTTGCTAACTGTGAGTTTTCAAGCAGTCAAAGCGGCCAAGATGAATCCGGTAGACAGTTTGCGGAGTGAATAGGGGGATTGACAATCTGGTAGCCAGCATTTGTTCCTTTTGCATCCGCTTCATTTAATGTAGGACTAAACAGTTAACTTTGTTAGTCACCGGCCAGCTAATGAGCGTTCTATCACTTTGCCGTTTAGTCACCTTGTTGGCGTGCGCGGGTTGGCTCATGGGCTGTCACGGGCGCGGTGCCTCTTCGCCGGCCGCGCCCGAGCCGCCCCACAACCCCACTACCGTAGCGGGTGTGGCCTTGGGGCGGCGGCTGTTCTACGATCCGGCGCTGTCGGGAAACTCCCAGGTGGCTTGTGCCTCTTGTCACCGCCAGTCATTGGCTTTTGCTGATGGCGTGGCCCTCAGTACACGCGGGGTTTCGGGCAGGGCGCTGCTCCGCCACGTGCCCTCGCTGGTCAATACGGCCTGGGCACAGGGCTTGTTTTGGGACGGCGGAGCCACCAACTTGGAATCATTGGTGTTTGGTCCCATAGCTCATCCCGATGAAATGGCCCAAACCCTTAAAGACTTGCCCGCCAAATTGGCCCAACGACCTGAATATCCGCCCTTGTTCCAAGCCGCTTTTGGCACCGATAGCATTACCGTGGCCTTGGTAGCCAGGGCGTTGGCCCAGTTTCAGCGGTCGATTGTGTCGTTCAACTCCCGGTTTGACCGCTATCTGACGCTTGCGCAATCGGTGGGTGCTGGACAGGCCGCTGCCCAAACTTTTTCGGCAAATGAGGTGGCAGGGCTGGCCGTTTTTGGGGCGAAATGTGCGTCTTGTCATCCGCCGCCCATGTTTACCGATCATCTATACCACAACAATGGCCTTGACACCCACTTCCCGGCCCATGATGGGGGCATCTATTTGGGCCGGTTCCGGATCAGTGGCGACTCGGCCGAGATGGGCCAATTTAAGACCCCAACCCTGCGCAATGTGGCCATTACTGCCCCTTACATGCACGATGGCCGCTTCGCCACTTTGGCCCAAGTAGTGGCCCACTATGCCCAAGGAATGAAGAAATCCAGCACCTTGGAAAAAAACTTTCAGCAGGGCAGCCACCTCGGCCTTGCCCTGTCACCGAGCGAGCAAATTGACCTGATAACGTTTTTTAATACTCTGACAGACAGTAGTTTACTTCAAAATACTACACTTTCCAATCCCTTTGGCCAGCCCCCCCAAAGTCATTGAGCTGGCCAACTGGGGCCCGGCCGGCTGGTCCATCTGCCGGCGCCCAGATTTGCAAAATCCAAAAATCGTTGTACTTTTGTCTTTATACAAAAGTGAAATCAATTGCAAAACCCTGCAATTGAATGATTTAAACATCATTTTTCGTCCAACTTACTCTACAGTTTCCCCGCATTCATTCACGGGAAACCATCTTTTTACCAAACGCGATCACAGATGTTATCGAGTTATGCGA
>JAYUVL010000222.1:0-3595 GCA_043754075.1 Cytophagales bacterium
AGACAAATGAGCCAGCAATAAAAACAAGAAGTTAAAAAATTGGTCAAATGCGAGGTATGCGTTGGGATCATGACGGGTGCAGTTTGTGCGAAATTATGCAATTATCGGGCTGAATTTATAAGGGGCCGGGTGGGTGGGCCAAGCAGGCAAAAAGCACTCATTTGCGCTGCGGCCGTTGGCTTCACTAGCTGCGGTACAAACAACTAATTGGCGACTTTTTTAAATCACTTCGCTGATTGATGGCCAAACTTTGGCCAAACGGGGCAACTGAATGACTTAGGGCTTAGCCAGCCTTTTGACAACCTCTCGCTCACGCGATGCGGGCCAATACTTTTTGAATCATCAAGTCAACAGTTTTATCAGCCTGCGGATCAAATTCTTTGGTGGCGCGGTTGGCCACGATGGCATTGAGCGACAAGGCACGGTGCCCCAATAGCGTGCCCAGCGCATAATAAGCCGCCGTTTCCATCTCAAAGTTGGTGAACCGAAAATGGCCAATGCGAAAATTGGCCAACCGATCCATCAGATCGGGGAGGCGCTGCGGGGCGCGGATCTGGCGGCCCTGGGGCGCATAGAACCCCGGACAAGTCAGCGTGTGCCCGGGCAAGAAATCAGTCGCCAGCTTTTCCAGCAATTCAGTGGAAGCCAATGCGGCATAGGGCTGGTAGCCCAATTGGAGCAGTTGCTGGACTTGAAGCCCCAAATTGGCCCAAAAATCAGCTGGTTGGTCGGTGGAGACTGGTGGCTGGTATTGGTAAAAATCCATGAGCGGATCCAAGCCGAGGGCCGAGTGCGAGGCGAGCAAACTTCCCACCGGTAGGTCTGGTTGCAAGCCGCCCGAAGTGCCCAACCGGATGATATTGAGGGAGATAAGTTGGGGTCTCGGCTGGCGAGTCATCAGATCGATGTTGACCAATGCGTCCAGTTCGGTCAATACCAGCTCTACATTGTCGGTACCCATGCCCGTGGAAATGACCGTGAGCCGCTGGCCACCGAGCGTACCCGTGTGGGTAACAATTTCCCGTTTTTGTTTTTTCAGCTCAATATGATCAAAATATTGGCTCACTTTAGCCACCCGATCAGGGTCGCCGACGGCCAAAATGGTGGTAGCGATGTCATCGGGGTGCAGGCCCAAGTGATAGATGCTGCCGTCGGGATTGAGGATCAATTCGGAAGCGGCAATTGGTGCGGGCATATCGGAGAAATGGGTCAGGTAAATCGGTGGGTGGATTAAATTTAATACAAAGCCCGGTCGGCTGGCAGGTCAGTGCCGTTCCAGGCTTTGACCGCTGTCCATTCTGCACTTGGCCCCGCCCAAAATGGATGGGAGGCCGCTAAACCAAGGGGCAACAGTGCCGTGGCACACAGGTATAAACTACCAGTACAAATATATGATTCGGCCAGTTGGGGCTGGGGACCGTTCAGGCCAACCCTAAGCCAACCCTGGGGATCGTAGTTGGCCGGGCCAGCGGTTTTGCGCAAAACGGCGGTGAGGGCACTGCGCACTTGGGCCGGGCTCAGGGCCGGCGGCAATTGCTGGCGCAAGGCCATGTTGGCCAAATGCTGGAATGCCCCCGCCCGGTACACCATGGAGCGGCCCAATACCGGAAATGAGCCGTCGGGCGCGATCATTCGCTCCTGCACCGCCGCAAAGCGGGTAGCCCGTTGGATTGTTTTGTCGTAGGTGGCTTGGTAGCTGGGGTCTTTTTCCACTACAACTGTCAAAATATCAACCATAAAAGGCTGGATGACGTAGCTGTTGTAATAATCCCAGTGAAAATCTGGTCCATCGCCGTAAGTGCCATCGCCCTTGTACCATTGTTCGTGCTGTTTGAGGGCATAATCCAAGCGCATTTTGTCATACTCAAACCCGTAGCGCAGGAAGAAAGCCTCGACCATGGCGCTGAACAGTAGCCAGTTGTTAAAATAGGGCTTGATCTGCCGGGTGGCAAGCAGTGCTTTCACCGTGTTGGTTTTGGTGGTGGCATTGGCCGCTGCCCACCAGCGGGGGCAGCGCAACAGGGCGTGGGCCAAGAAGGCCGCGTCAACCAGTGGCTGGCTGCCCTCGGTAAAGTTGAGGAAATCCTTGGCCATCGGGTCCACGGCGTTGGCCAAAGCCCGATTCGCTAAATCCAAGTACTCTTTTTGCAGGGAGGCCTCTGCGTTGTCGGCAATATCGCCCAAATTTAACCAAGGAGCTATGCCGGCCATCAACCGGCCAAAAGCTTCCAAGTGCGCAAACTTTTGCCGCTCCCCGGGCTGATGGGCCTCGATCGGCATCTTGGTTTTCAGTTCATTGCGCGCCAAATGGCTCAATACTGGCCGGGACAGTTGGTCCAAGATGCCGAGCCAATAAGTCCGATCGCTGGGGGCTGGAGGCTGGCCGGAAGTAAGTTGAGGCCAACCTAACAGGCCAGAGGCGCCCATTAACTTGGCAAATTGTCGGCGTTTCATCTTTGTGCGGTGGTATATCGATGATTTATTTGGGCAAATAAACGGCAATTTGACTTCCTTGATTGCCCTTGCGCACTTCCAAGCGGGCCGGAATGCGCTCGCGCAGTTCGCCCACGTGGGAGATGATGCCCACTAAGCGATGTTGGGCTTCCAATTCGGTGAGCGTGCCAATGGCCAAATCCAAGGTCTCATTGTCCAGCGTGCCAAATCCTTCGTCGATAAAGAGGGCCTCGACCCGCACTCCGCCCTGCCGCGACGAGGCGACATCGGCCAGCCCCAAAGCCAAGGCCAGGGAAGTAAAGAAAGTTTCACCGCCCGACAAGTTGTTCACCTCGCGTTTTTTACCGGTGTAGGCATCAAAGACTTCCATTTCAAGTCCCCTTTTGCCGTTGCCGCCCACTCGCTCCAGAATGCGCCCAATTTCATAGCGCCCGCTGGACATGGCGGACAGCCGTTGGTTGGTGTGGACCAGTACTTCATCGAGCAGGGTGGAGATAACGTAAGTGGCCAAGGTCGTCTTCTGACTGTTGTCACCATTGGTCAGGTTGGCCAATTCGGCAAATGGGGCCTCCTTGGCACGCAGTTGACCCAGTCTGGCCGCTAGATCGGCAAGTTGGTCGGCTTGCCGCTGTGCATCGGCCAAGGCAGTTTCTTTTTGCGCCTTCTGCCCGATGTTCGCCCGGAGGGCTTCCACTGCTTGGTCATATTGGGCCTTAAACAGGGCCAAATCTGGTTTTAATTGCTCCCCGATCAATTGCTTGAGGCGGTCGTGTTCAGTGTCGAGTCGGGTTGATTCAACGCGCCATTGTTGGATTTCGGCCTCCATTTGCCGTCGTTCGGGTTCTGGCAGGAAGGCTTGCTGGGCAGCCGCTACATCCTTGAAGCCTTGGGCAATGGCCGCTGCCAAATTGTTGGCCAGTAGTTCGCGCTGATTTTCTTGCAATTCTCGCACCTGATTGGCCAAGTTTTGGCAATCACGATCCAGCTTGGCCGATTTGATGGCCAGGTCTTGGATCTCGTTGTCGGCTTGTTGGCGTTTGGCATTGGCCGCTTCGAGCAAGTCGTTTCCTTTTTTAATGGCAGCTTGGGCTTTCGTCCGATCTTCGCACTGGGCAGGTAGTCGCTGCTGCTTTTTGGTCAA
>JAYUVL010000223.1:0-2167 GCA_043754075.1 Cytophagales bacterium
TACGGGCCGTAGTCGTGGCTGTTCCGTGTAGTACTTGTCCCATAGTTTCGATTCTTTAAGTGCAAAAATATCAAAACCATTTATATTTGGGGCTAAACAGATAACAATATGGCTAACTGTGCTCAGGCCAGCGATTAGATTGCCTCGACCAAGAACAACTCTTGATCATACTCAACGGGGCTGGCGTTGTCCACCAGCACTTTCACCACCCGGCCGGCTACTTCAGACTCGATTTCGTTGAACAATTTCATGGCTTCGATGATGCACACCACTTGCCCCTTCTTGATCTCATCTCCCACGTTGACCAGCATGGGCTTGTCGGGACTGGTCGAGCGATAGAAAGTCCCAATCATGGGCGACTTGATGGGGGTGTAGTTTTTGGCTTCCGCTTTGGCCACCGCCACTGATTTTTGGGTGCGGGCCATTTCTGTCACTTGGGCCGCTGGGCCAAGCACGGGGGCCGCGCTCACCAGTTGCGTGGCCGAGTGCCGCTTTACCTTGATTTTGAATTCACCGGTGGCTATATTCACCTCATCCAGCCCAGAATTGGCAATGAAGTTGATAAGTTCTTGAATTTCCTTTGCGTCCATCTTTGCGAAAAAATAATGCCTGTGGTTCTAATTGGGTGGAATGGGTAACCGTTGGTAAAATAGGCCGCAAATTAACAATATTGCCCCAAACAAACGCCGATTCCCATTTTACTTTTTAATTATGGGTTTCCTTTGTGGGTAGGGCCATCCAGATCAGGCCACGGGCCCATTGCCACACCAAGCCATCTGTGCCAAATCATGCCAAGCATTTTGCCCATTTTACTTTCCCCGCTGGCCCTGCTCTACGGCAGCCTCATGCGACTGCGCAACTACCTGTATGACACGGGCCAGCGCAAATCAGTCCAGTTTCAAGTGTGCATCATCAGCATCGGGAATTTGAACGTGGGCGGCACTGGCAAGACCCCCCACGTGGAGTACCTGATCCGTTTGCTCAAGGATCGCTATCCCGTGGCCACCCTGAGCCGGGGCTACGGTCGGAAAACGCGGGGCGTGCTGCTGGCCAATGAGCAGAGCACCGCTGCCCAGATCGGGGACGAGCCCATGCAGTTTTTTACCAAGTTCGGCCAGTCCGTCACCGTGGCAGTGGGCGAGGAACGGATCATGGCCATGCCCGAAATTTTGGCCCAAGACCATCCGCCACAAGTGGTGTTGTTGGACGATGCCTTCCAGCACCGCAAATTGCGCCGCCATTTGGACTTGCTGCTGACCGATGCAGCCTGCCCCTTCTACAGCGATGCCATGCTGCCGGCTGGGCGGCTGCGCGAGGGGAGGGGAGGGGCCAGCCGGGCCGATGCGGTGCTGGTGACCAAGTGCCCCGATGAATTGGGGGAGGCGGAGCGGGCCGCAATTTGCCAAAAGATCCGCCACTATGCCGGGGCCAAACCCATTTTCTTTACGGGGCTGCGCTATTTGCCGCCCCAGCCCCTGTTCGCTGAAAGTCCGGCCCGGGCATTGAGTGGGCCAGTGGTGCTCTGCACGGGCATTGCCAATCCGCAGGCACTGGTGCGCCACGTGAGCCAACAGGCCCAATTGATCCGCTATTTCGATTTTGCCGACCATTTTTCCTATTCCCCGGCGGCCATGCAGCCCGTGCTGGACTGCCTGCGGGAGGACGGTGGCCCCGCGGCCATGCTGCTCACCACCGAAAAAGACATGGTCAAATGGCAAAGCCCGGCATTGAAACCACTTTTGGCTGGGCGTCCCGTTTATTATTTGCCCATTGAAATTGTTTTTCTGGCTGATCAAGCGGCTTTTGATGCTTTGATCTTGAACAAAGTGGCCGAAGTGGTCGTGGCGCATAGCGAACCGCATCGGGAGGCATAACCACACGGATGGCGGGTGGGCGTGGCCAAATGGGGGGGAATTTGCCGTGGCAATAAAAAAGCCCTTGAAAATTGCTTCCACCGTTGTTGGTGTTAGCGCAGCGCACCAACAACAGGGCCATCGGAAGTGCGGGTAGAAAACCTATCTTCGCAGGAAACTTTTCCACCGTTGTTGGTGTTAGCGCAGCGCACCAACAACAGGGGCATCGGAAGTCTGGGTAGAAAACCTATCTTCGCAGGAGACTTGGTTTGATGATTTCCACCGTTGTTGGTGTTAGCGCAGCGCACCAACAA
>JAYUVL010000224.1:0-3707 GCA_043754075.1 Cytophagales bacterium
GCGCCCCGGATGTCCAAATCGCGCATGGCCACTTTGAACCCATCGCCCAAGTCGCTGAACTCTTCCAGCACATTGAGTCGTTTGCGGGCATCGGCGCTCATCCCGCTCATCCCCGGCACGAGGAGATAACAGAACGCTTTGCGGTTGGATCGGCCCACGCGCCCGCGCATCTGGTGCAAATCAGACAGCCCGAAGTAATGGGCCCGGTTGATAATGATGGTATTGGCATTGGGAATGTCCAGCCCGGACTCAATAATGTTGGTAGAAACCAGTACATCGTATTCGCCGTCGATAAATTTCAGCATGGTCTCCTCGAGTTTTTTGCCATCCATTTGGCCGTGGGCAATGCCAATGCGAGCATCGGGGATCAAGCGCAGCACGATGTTGGCAATTTCCACAATATCGCCGATCCGGTTGTGCACAAAAAATACTTGGCCACCTCGGCGGATTTCGTAACTGATGCTATCGCGGATGATTTCCTCGTTGAAAGAATGGATTTCGGTAGTGACTGGCTGGCGATTGGGCGGGGGAGTGGCAATGATGCTCAAATCACGGGCCCCCATGAGCGAGAACTGCAAAGTGCGCGGGATGGGCGTGGCGCTCAAGGTGAGCACGTCCACATTGACCCGGAACTCTTTGAGCCGATCTTTGGTCTTGACCCCAAATTTCTGTTCCTCGTCGATCACCATCAGGCCCAAGTTCTTGAACTTGATGTCCGCACTGACAATCCGGTGGGTTCCGATCAAAATGTCAATCTTGCCTTCTTCGGTCGCTTTTAAAGTATCGTTGATTTGTTTGGTGGATTTGAAGCGGTTGATATACTCGATCCGGATCGGGAAATTTTTTAGGCGTTCGCTAAAAGTTTTATAATGTTGCATGGCCAAAATGGTGGTTGGCACCAAGACGGCCACTTGCTTGCCCCCGTTGGCGGCCTTGAATGCTGCCCGGATCGCTACCTCCGTTTTGCCAAAACCCACATCGCCGCACACCAACCGATCCATCGGGTAGCTTTTTTCCATGTCTTCCTTGACCAGCGCGGCAGCTTTGGCTTGGTCGGGGGTGTCTTCGTAGAGGAACGAGGTCTCGAGTTCGGCTTGTAGATAGTTGTCGGGCGGGAACGCAAAACCCGGGGCCGCCCGCCGCTTGGCGTATAGTTTGATTAATTCTTGGGCAATATCCCGGACTTTTTTCTTGACATTCCGCTTTTTATTTTCCCAATCTTGCGAGCCCAATTTGTGCAGTGACGGAGTAGCTCCATCCTTGCCCGAATATTTGGCTATTTTGTGGAGTGATTGTAGGCTGATGAGCAGAATATCATCGTCACGGTAGATCAACCGGATAGATTCTTGCGATCGTCCGTTCATTTCGGTTTTTTCCAAGCCGATGAACCGCCCGACCCCGTAGTCAATGTGGGTCACATAGTCGCCAATTTGCAGCGAGCGCAACTCGCGCATGGTCATGGCTTGGCCTTTGGTATATTTTTCTTTGGCTTTGTAGCGGTGGAAACGCTCAAAAAATTGGTGATCCGTGTAGCAGGCCAGTTTGAGGTTTTCATCCAAAAAACCCTCCCGTAGGGCAATGTTCAGCCCTTGGAACTTGAGAAACCGATCTATTTCATCAAAAATGGTCTTCATCCGTTCCAATTGCTTGCTTTGGTCGGCGGCCACCACATTGGTAATGCCCCGCGCTTGGTTCTCGTCCAAGTGCTGGGCAATCAAGTTGAAGTCTTTGTTGAATGCGGGCTGGACTTTGGAACCGAAGCTGAACTCCTTGCCTTGGGCGGTTCCATTGGGGGTAAACCGGCGGCCAAACTCGATGAGGGCAAAACTGGTCAAGCCTTCGTCAAAGCTGGCGCGGGTCTCGAACAATTGCCCCGGGTCCGAAATGAGCTGGATATTGCCCGATACGATCTGGGTAAAATCTTGGCTGGCTTTTTCAAAATATTTGCCAATTACTTCGCGGGTAAGTTCAAGGTCTTTGACCCAAATTTTGGTTGTTTTGGGAATAAAACGGAGGAATGATTCCCGCGTTTCCTGTAAAAGCTTGGTCTGTACGTTGGGAATGAGCGAGATAATGGCCACGTTGCTCACCGACAGCTGAGTATGAGGGTCAAAGGAGCGGATGCTTTCTATCTCATCGCCCAACAGCTCCAGGCGATAGGGGAGGTTGCCGGCATAGGAAAACACATCGATGATCCCGCCCCGGACCGCAAATTGGCCGGGTTCGTACACAAAGTCGGTTTTTTCAAAATCATATTGGATCAATAGGTCCGCCACAAAATCGGCATCCAGTTTTTCCCCTACTTTGGCCGTAAATGTGTTTTCGATCAAGGAGCGTTTGTTGATCACCTTTTCGGTCAGGGCTTCGGGGTAGCTTACTATCAGTTCGCCCTGAAAGTTGCCCTTGGTCTGGTTGATCCGGTTCAATACTTCGGCCCGCTGGAGGATATTGGCATTGTCCACCTCCATGAACTGGTAGGGCCGTTTGTAGGAAGTGGGGAAAAAAAGGACGTCGCGCCCGGTCAGGTTCTGGAGATCGTTGTTGAAATAAAAAGCCTCTTCCCGGTCGGCGAGGATAAAAAGTTGGTGGTTGGGTTTGAGCTGGTAAACGGCCGTGGCCAATACTGCATCCAAGCTACCGGTCAAACCTTTGATCTGAACGTGGCGGGCTTGTTCTGTCGCCTCGGCAAGGGCCCGCACCAAACTGTCATTGGTATAGAGCGAAATAAAATCTGCGGTCTTCATCTAATGGTGGCGGCCCGCCCGGGCCAAATGGGATATGCAAACCACCTGCTTGAGTGCTTTGTTTTGCCAATCACGGGGAAGCGATTTTTTATCTTTTTAGAGGACAAAGGTACAAAAAATACGGCCTCAGAGGATGCATATCTCTGGGCCGTATTTTGCAAAAGGTCGTTAGGGGCTTATTTTTCAATCCAAACCCGCTGCTCATAAGTTTGGCCTGCAATGCTTACTTTCACGATATAGACATTGGGCGTGCCCACTTGGGCCCTGAGTTTTTGGATCACACCACTCAATTTCACTTGCGGGAAGGTTTCGACCATTACGCCAAGGCTGTTGTAAATCGCAACATCACCCGGGGCTTCCAACCCCCCACGCGTGAAGAGGTACAATTGGTTGCCGTAGCTAAATATCCGGACGGGAGAATTGGCCGCTTGGTCGTTTTCTGCACCCACGGCCTCGTTCCCAAAACGCATAAAGAACCGGTTGTTATAAGTGCCAGCGCTCAATTGGACGTTATATTCGCGACTGGAATGCAGCAAATGGTATTCTCCGGTGATCCGGTCTTCGAGGAACATGGGCCGTTGGATGGGGTTTTCCACTTCGCCGACCGCGAAAGTATATTCACCTGCATCTTTTACTTGGAGGGAGATGGGCAAAACCGTTTGCCGTTGTTTACGTTCTTCGGGCAAGGCTAGGGTGGTCCAACGGTTGCCCTCCCATAGCATGGAAAGGTTCAAACCCGATGGGTTGTCCATTTTACCAGCATCCGAAGCTTGGTCAAATTGGTCCGTAAAGTTTTTGCCAAAACCTAGGTATAAACGGTCTTTTGAACCATCCTCCTTTTTAATCATGAGCTCGGCCCGTTCAAACTCGTCACCTTCGGTGCGGTAAAAGATTTGGTTGTTGCCAGCCACCCGGTGCTGGTTTTTGAATACTATGTTGCCAGTACTGTTGGCCAATACAAAG
>JAYUVL010000225.1:0-5459 GCA_043754075.1 Cytophagales bacterium
TTAACCTGATCGCCCTGGATCCCGAACAGGCCCGTGAACTGCTGGCCAAGTTTTCGGCCATGCTGCGCTACCACCTGTACGAAACCGAGACCGACAAAACGACCCTTGAAACCGAACTTGCCTATATTTACAGCTACGCCGAGATGGAAAAGGTGCGCAAGGGCAAAAACATTGACGTCGGGTTTGACGTACAGCCAAACATTGGTTACCTTGAAGTGGTGCCGTTGGTGCTGCTCACCTTTGTGGAGAATGCGTTCAAGCATGTGTCGGCCCACAGTGGGCGGCCCAACCGGGTGGCCATCCAGCTGGCCCAGCGCGAGGGCAGCCTGTTTTTCCGGGTGGAAAACACCAAAATGGCAACGGCCCAGCCCCCGGCCAAAAGCGCGGGCGGCATTGGGCTGGCCAATGCCAAGCGGCGGCTGGAATTGATCTATCCCGGCGGGTATGACCTGCAAATAGAGGAGCTACCCGAGGAGTATGCCGTTACCCTTACCATCCAGTTTGTGAAATGACCCATTGACCCAGCACGATGCACTGTATTATCATTGATGATGAACCCTTGGCCCGCACCGGGATTGAAAATTATGCCGCCAAAGTCTCCTTTCTCACCCCGGTGGGCAGTTATGAAGATGCGCTGTCGGCCACCGATGCCCTGCGCCAAGGCACAGTGGACCTGATGTTCCTCGACATCCAGATGCCCCACCTCACGGGCATCGAGTTTCTCAAAAGCCTCAAAAAACCACCGCTGGTTATTTTCCACACCGCCTACCCCAACTTTGCCCTGGAAGGCTACCAACTGGATGTTATCGACTATTTGGTCAAGCCGATCACTTTTGAACGATTTTTTAAGGCCGCTACCAAGGCCCACGAGTACTTTTTGCTCAAAAACCAGCCGAACGGAAAGCTTGGGAACCCGGCCCTCGCTCCCGACTATATTTTTATAAAATGCGAAAAACGTTACGAAAAAGTAATGTTTGGCGATATTTTATTTGTGGAGGCCATGCAAAACTACTCAATAGTGCAGACCAACCGGCAAAAGTTGGTGACCCTGATGAGCCTCAAATCGCTCGAGGAGCTGCTGCCCAGTGCCCAGTTTGTGCGCGTTCACAAGTCGTACATCGTGGCGGTGGACAAAGTGGAGGCGTTTGAGGGCAACGAGATCCGGGTGGGCCACAAGCTCATCGCCCTCAATGAGCAACAGCGCGGGCAGTTGTTCAAGCAGCTAGTGGGCAAGAAGTGAGGGATGGCCTCAAACTTACCGCCCCAATGGTGCCGCCCCGAACGCAGCTATAACGAAGTAGTAGCTCACAGGCTGCCTGCCAACAAGCCATAGCCCGCCTCAATCCTCATGTGCCCTACAAGGGTGCGCGCCAAGGCCTCACTCCAGTAGGTGCAGCACGCCCGTTTGGCGGCGGCGGCGAGTGTTGCCCTCAATGCAACCCACAAATTCCACTACTACTTGATAGGCACTGGCAGCCGCTTTTTGCCCGCTGATCAAGCCGTCCCACCCTTGTTCCGGATCGGTGGTTTCATACACCAAGATTCCCCACCGGTTATAAATCTGCATTTTGAAGCTTGACAGCCCTTGGTGGGCCACCCGATACACATTGTTGTCTGGGGTGTTGTGCGGAGTAAACGCCGAAGGGATATTGACACTTCCCTCGCAACAAGCCTGTACCTCGGCAATGGCTTTGGCCGAGCACCCGCCCGCCGAGGTCACCTCCAGTTGGTAAGTGCCGCTGGTGGAGACTTCCAAGCTCGGCCCTGTGCCCACTACTTCACCTTGTCCATTGGTCCAGCGGTAGGCCGCAAAACCCAGTGAACCTTGCAATCGGGCAGTGGACTGCTCACCGGGGCAAAACAGGCGCTTGCCCCCGATGACCAACGACAAGGCTTGAATTGTAAATTCCACCGGAAACGCATTGCCACAGGCATCGGCCACTTCTACGGTATAAACTACTTCGCCCGTGGTGGGCGCGGCCACGCTGATGGTCTGGGTGGTTTCGCCACTTGTCCACTTATACGCCGCATAGCCCGCGCCCGGATCAAGGGTGAGGTTCCCCGAACCGCACAAAGTCCGCTTGATGGGGGCCGTTTGTGGAACACCGGGCTTGATTACGATGCTGCCCGTAGGGTGCAATACCGATAGCTTGCCTTCCGTCACGGCGTGGACATGGTAGTAATAGGTAGTTCCCACTTGGAGGTTTTCCTCCACGCTTCGGTTGCCATCAGCTTTTTTGATAAACGAGTGAAAGGAAAAATTGACATTGTCGGTGGATCGGTAAAGCACTGAGCCGACAGCATTGCCCACGGTGTTGGCCCAGGTCAGCTCCACCCGGGTGCCGGTGTTGCAGCTGGCCCGGAGATCAGTGGCCTGCCCGTTTGGGGCGGGCGGGTTGAACACCATTACTCGCCGGTTGCCCTCGGTGGGGCTGTGCAAAATGGGGATATTGCCCCGAGGCACCGAATTGCTCACCCCATTGGGCTCACGGCGGGGCGGCTCGCCCAAGCGCACCCCCGCGTGCAAGCCAGCCGATGAACCACTGCCCAGCCCGATCTGGATATTGTTGTCCACCATGGTGGAGGTCATTGGTCCGTAGCGGTACTCGATGCGCCCACCGTCGGCCGAGCCGGGAAATGATTCTGAAATAAGGACTTGCCAAGTGGCATCGGGCGTGGTGCTGCCCTCCCCAATGCTCATGTCGCGGCACTCGATCACCAACACCCGGTTGGGGGCTGCACCCATTACTTTTTGGTGGATTTGGCCTCGCGCCCACACGCGCCAAGCACCGGTATAAACGGTCAGTGAGCCCTGTTGCTGTACCGTGGTGGAAGCAAATGGCACCAAGCGCGACTGGAAATCAATCAGGTAGGAGTTGGCTTCCTTGATCAATTGGATGGGGCCAAAGCGGATTACCCCATTGGTGTTCATGCTGAACTGGGTAAACCGCTCACCCATGAACCACGTGTCAAAACCAAAATTAAAAATGCCCGAGGAGGCTAGGTTGGCCCCACCGCCAAATACTGCCCTGCTGCCATCCATGGGGACAAACGAGCCATTGGTATTGGTGGAAAAGGCATAATTGTTGGCACTTTGGGCCATACTGGGCAAAATCAAAGTTTGGCAGGCCCAAAACAAAACAATGAAGACCAATAGTCGGTTTCGGTCTTGGCAAACCGTAATAAATGCTGGCATTTTGAAAGCGTTGGGTAGAGTAAGTAAAATGTACCATCCGTTTTTTTGAGGCTGTTCCCCATTGCGCGTAGCTGAATCAAGTTTAAATTTACTACATTTACGTGATTTGCTCAGTGTTACTAGCTAGAAATTCATGTTTATCGATTTTCTCCTTTTGGGCTTTGCCTTTCTGATCAGCATTCCGTTGTTGTGCGGGTATTATGCCTATACACACGGGCGCTCATTTTGGTTGTGGTTTTTGATTGGCACCGCCCTGCCCATTGTTTCTTATTTCATTTTACTTTTGTTGCCCGACAAAACCAACCCGGTCGATGCCCAAATTGATGCCCTCAAAATCGGCAATAGCCTGATGGGCACCAAGCGCGATCTGCCCACCAACCCCCTATTGCGCAAGATATTGCTTACCCAGAAAGACCAAGTCGGTTTCATTGCCACGATTTCTCCCCGGGGCGACTATCAAACGTTGGAAATGACCCTCAACGGGCGGCCCTTGATTGAGCTGTTGCGCAGTGTGGAGGGCTATCCCAACCAAGTGCACTACGAGGGGTTGCCCGTTCACAATGTGCTTTATCCATCGGCCCACTTTTTGGGCCAGCCCTTGCGTCTATATTGGGGCGATGCCGACGGGCGGACGGCCTTGCTCATCCACCAACACCAGGAGGTGCTCACCAAGGCCATCATGGCCCGGGTGGCCATTTATCCCTCCCATATTTTTCTGTATGATTTTGTTTGCCGCGAGGGCACCAGCTTGTACCGCTTTGAGAAAATCGGGGGCTTTGTGTTCAACCGGTTGCAATATGTCGATGCATTGGACCGGATTACCAAGCCCGTTTCGGAGCGGCGGGGCTAAGGTCTATTGAGCTGTTTCCCACTACCCTACCCTTGGCAAAATTAGTTTGGCTTTCCAATCTATTCATTTTTACTCCCATTTGTTTCCTTACAAAGTTTAAATGTATATTTGCGCAACGTACAATTTACGTAACTGACAAAAGCTTACCCGCAATGAATTCACCGGCAGTTGACCTTGTATTATTGGTTGATGACAATGATACTGATAATTTTATCAGTAAAAGGATTATTGAGTTGACCAAATTCGCCAAACGCATAGAGATCAAAAACTCTGGCAAAAGTGCGCTTCAATACTTGGAAAACGCTAAAGACGACGACTATAAGCTTCCAGACCTGATTTTTTTGGACATCAATATGCCCATTGTTGATGGTTTCGTTTTTTTATATGAGTTTGAAAAATTTCCAATCCACGTTCGCAACAAATGCAAAGTCATTATTCTCTCTAGTTCAGATAACAAACGCGACATCGACCGGATTGTTGACAACCAATATGTGGTTAAATTTATAACCAAACCATTGACTGACGATATCTTAAAAGAAGTGGGCACCTTGTTCCCCCAAGTCAACGTATAGTAATAGCTATCCAAAGAGAGCGGTTCGCATTTTTTATATGCGAACCGCTTTTTGGTTTTTTCAGACTTGGCCCGAGTCAATCCCGAAAGAGCTTAGCCTCAGCCCAAAAAGTACCAAAAGGCACAATGGAAGCCACAATGGCCCAGAAAGTCTTGGTGAGGCTCCACTTCAACTCAATTTTGGCCACTGCAACCAACCCGAGGTAAAGCACAAAGAGCAGCCCATGGGCCATTCCGATCACTTTGTTGGGGCCAGGCATGGCAAAGTAATATTTGAGGGGCATGGCCAGCCCTAGAAGGAGCAAAAACGAAACGCCCTCCAGAAACGCAACGATCCGCAATCGGCCCAAGGTAGTGTGCAACATGTTGGTGTTCATCGGTACTGTGCTGGTTTAAAATACTGGTTTAGTTATAGTTTGGCCAATTTTTCCTTGGCCCGGGCCACCACTACCGGATCTTTGCTGTTCTCAATCACAGACTCCAGCGTGGCCTTGGCCTGAAATTTATTGTCCAAATCAGCGTAATTGTCGGCAACGAGCAGGAACGCTTCGTAGAGCCACACGGTATAATACTCAAAACTGGTCCTCACTTTGATCAATTCTGTCGTTGAGTTGGCGTATTCCTTCTTGCGGCGCAGTACCGACCCGACCAGGTATTGGGCTTCGGCCCCGTTGACGTCGGTGTTGTTTTTTACGGCCGCGCGCAGCAAGGTGAGTGCATTGTCCAACTGCCCCCGCTCCAAGGCTACTTTGCCCACGTAGAGATCGGCGCGACTCTTGGCCTTGGTCAAGTTGCGCTTGTAGATCTCACCCGCATAAAAATCGGTCTGGGCCCAGTCGCCA
>JAYUVL010000226.1:0-2196 GCA_043754075.1 Cytophagales bacterium
TCGGTCTTGCTGACGACACCACCGCGTCCGGTGCCCTCGACCTTCGCGATGTCCACGCCGGCCTCGTCTGCGGCGCGACGGGCTGCGGGTGCGGACTTGCCCATCATGGGCACCGGGGCCGGCCCGTCGGCGGGATCCTTGGGTGGTGGTGGATCGGCAGCGTCCGAGGTCGCCATCGTCGGCACCGGACAGACCACGATCAAGCTGATCCTTGACGGTTACCTGGAGCAAGTAGATGATGCCGCCATTGTGCTTGTGGTCAGCGAGAAATCCGACACCCACCCGATCAAAGCCAAGTTGTCGTTGCCCAATCTGCTGATCTACCACACAGGTGAACAAACCCAACCGATTTTGGGCAACCAGATCCGGCTTTATCGCCATCACCAGAAAAAAGGATTTTCGGTAGAAGAACTGGATGTAAAAGCTTTTAACGAATTGATCAACCAGATATTTACGACCACCATGCTTACGCTAAATCACTTTAGTCTACCCTCTACTTCTGGCATGGAACTGGTCATGGGCATCTCTATCCCTGGTCACGAAGCGTTGGTGGTCCCGAGTGATTCGGGACGGGTGAAACTAAGCCCGGGGATTTGACCATGCGCTTTATCCATTTGTTGACTTTGCTTGCCTCAATAACGGCAGCATCCTGCGGCCAAGGGCCACGCGAGCAGATCGTGCTACACACCGACTCGCTCACCTCATCGCGCAGCGATTTTGTTGCCTATTTGCCCACCCAAAACTTAGTCGTTTTCAAAAACCAATTGGGCAATAAAATCGACCTGTACGATGCCAAACAGGGGCAGTGGGTTACTTCGGTTTATCCGTTTTGGCACCATAATTTTTCGGCCAATCTCCAGAGCCTTACTTGGCTCGCCCCAGACACTATGTTGGTGCTGTTCAAGCACTTGCCCTCACTGTATTATTTTGACCGCTATGGGCATTGCTACCTGAAACGGGATTTTGGCGAAGGGGAACTGTGCCATTTTTCAACTTCCCATAACCAGCCGGTTGTCCACCGGGGGCGTTTGCTCATCCCGCTCTTGCCCGGCATAGAGAGCACCTCCCTGCCCGCGCAGGTAAGCGAGGCACGCGAACTGGTGGTCGACCTGAACACGGGCAAGGCCGTCGACACGATCAAGGTGCCAGCCCCCGCCCAAACCGCACTGACCGGGCTGCGGCACCAGCTCGCCACCCGCACGCAGGTGGGCGATACGCTGGTGTACGTGTGGGGGTATGGTGGCCAGTTTGCTTTGTTGCACTTGCCGACCGGCCAAATCACCTACCGGCCCTTGCCCGGCCAGTCGACAGAACTCCTGCCTTTTGGGGGCAGCTACGCTAATAACCGGGTACAACAAGCGTACTATTACCAGAACCCGGTGTATGACCACATTTCCTATGATCCATATCGGCACCGGTATTATTTGTTCCGGTTTGAACCGATGGAGAAAATGGGGCCCAAACATGAACGCCCCTTCACCATTTATGTATTGACCGAGGATTTCATGCTCACGAGCTCCCACCTTATGCCAGCCGGAAAATATGTGCCCGACCATGAACTCATTACCCCCGCTGGGCTGCTGCTCATGCGCAACCAGACGGAACGGCCCAATGAACTTATTTTTGAAAAAATTGACCTAGAATAACCATGCGCAGCATCTTGACGGGTTTGTTGCTATTGTTGAGCACCGGCCAATTGCGGGGCCAGGGCTACGACCAAGAACTGGCCGATTATCTGGCCCAAGTGGGTGTACGTGACTTCCAACGCTACGAAATGGTGTTGATTCTCCCACTTCAACATTCTTGGATGTGCGATGATTTTTGGCTACGCAAGTTTATTGAGCAAACCCATCAAGATTTTGCCAAAATTTTATTTGTACTGGTGATTGATGACAGGAAACAACTCAATGCTGTTTCGCCAGCCGCCCTCAAACGGCCTAATCTCGTAGTGGACGATCGGTCATTATTCTTACAGCGGTCTTTTTACAATTACAGTCCGCTACTGCTTCAAATGGAAAACAGCGTTGTTAAGCGAGAATTTGTGCTCAATAGCATTAACACCTACCAACTTTGGACCCGAACGTACACCAAGTATAAAGACCAAGGCAAATGGAAGGCTCAAGAATAACCCTCGTTGTGCAGTTCGTCAAGTACTGAAAATATGCCGATTTTTTCTTACCTTTGCTAAAACAAAAA
>JAYUVL010000227.1:0-7242 GCA_043754075.1 Cytophagales bacterium
CAGCCTGTCCAGGCGGGCTTTGTAGGCGTCATGGTCGGCTATCTTGGAGCTGGGGAACTTCTTCTTTTTGTCCCAGTGCTTGGTTGGGATGCTCATGCCGGTCGAGCACTCGAGCCGTTGGTTGTCATAGATGAAGCGCAGGTAGATTGCTGATATTTCTTTGCTCGGGTGGATGAGCCTAAAATGGACGGTCTTGTATTGCATAAAAAAGTGGATAATTGATCCACTCAAATATCCACTTTTTTATGCATACAAATTCACTTGGATACTTCTTTTTTCCCAATAAAAGCCTAACTTTGAGGGCTTTGCAGGGAAATAGGGAGCATCTAAGGGAACTTAAAAGTAATTTTCGCAGAGGCAGTGAGACTCGAACTCACAGAGCGCTTTTGACGCTTTACAGAATTTCGAATTCTGCTCCTGATCCAGCCGGGTTACCTCTGTGTTTCCAATGGAATACTTCCTCATTCGGATGAACAAAATTACAGAAAAAAACGAAATTGGGCAACTTGCCCCAAAAATAAAACCGCTGGGTCCAATGCCTACTCGGGCACACACTTGGTGGTGGCAGGCGGGATGACGACAGCAGGATCCCAACGCTGGCCCACATTACAAGGTGGCAAGAGGACATAGAAGCGGGTCGGGTTGCTCCCTTGCAGACCAGTGGACACTCGGAATTGCAGGCGCTTGGTGCGCAGCGGCACCCGGTCCTCGGTAAAAGCTTCAAAAGTGCCATGGTAGTTGGAACCGGTGGCAAATGCCACTCCGCCAATGGTCTCCCCCGTTTGGCCACCCTGTAGGCTTTGCTGGCGAATGGTAAAGCCGACTGCATTGCGGCCAGCTTTGGCCAGATCAAGGTCCACGTTGTAGCGCACGGTAACATCCCGATCTACGAGGCGGTATGTTTCTTCAAAAACCAGTTGGCTGGCATTGCTACCCCGGCGGACCACGATCCGGCTGTCACGGCTGCGGAGAATGTCTTCTTCGTTGCGGCGCTGACCAAAATAAGGGCCAGATTCGGTTATTATTTTGACAAAATCAGGCAACTCTTCTACGGTGGTAGTACCTTTACAAGCACCCAGTACCGAGGCAAGGGCCAACACCGTCAGCAAGGATACGATCGACTTCACTTTTTTCATGAGGGATAACAGTTATTTTTGGCAAATTTAACACATTAGTTGAACACCAAGAACACCCCGGCGCAAGTACTGAACCCAAGCACTGCACCCACCAGCACCTCGGCGGGGGTATGGGCGTTGAGGGCCAACCTTGCCGACATTAACGCACCCAAGAGGAAAAAGGTGGCAATGATGGGATAATATAATGTTGCTTCGGGATAAAAGTATTGCAGCACTATGAATGTGCCCAGCATCCCACTCACGCCAGTAGTGTGCACGCTGACCTTAAAAAACAGCGTGATCACGGTGACCAACAATATAGCAAACGTGATGGCTACCATAATATTGGGCAAGATGGGCACATTGGCCAATTTAACCAAGAAGAAACCACTCGTCAAGGTATAAAAAACGGCCATCATCAGAAATGGGCCAATCCGCTCGCGGCGGTCGGCCATCTCCAAGGTGGCGATCAGGCCATTGCGGTAGGAGATCAACAGGCTGCCAGCCGGGATGACAAACGTGGTGGCAAAGACCAAGGTCAGCAGGGTGAGCTTCACCTCTGCGTCATAGGGCACCAGCACACTGGCAGCAAAAAAAACAACGGCAACAATGTAGCTGGGGACGATGGCAGGGTGCAACGCCACGGAAAGAAAGTGGGCCAGCCGTTGGTTCATAGTTCTTTTCGCAACCGGGCCACCGGGATGTTCATCTGTTCGCGGTATTTGGCCACGGTGCGCCGGGCAATGTTGTACCCTTTGTCGTTGAGCAATTTTTCCAGCTTGTCGTCCGAAAAGGGCTTGCGCTTGCTTTCGCCATCGATGATCTCCTTCAAAATGAATTTTACTTCCTTGCTGCTTACGTCTTCGCCGGTATCGGTCGAGATGCTCTCCGAGAAGAAATATTTGAGGGGATAAATACCAAAATCAGTCTGAACAGATTTGCTGTTGGCCACCCGCGACACCGTGGAGATGTCCATCCCGATCTGGTTGGCAATGTCTTTGAGGATCATCGGGCGCAGGCGGCTCTCGTCCCCTTCCTGAAAATAGTCGTATTGGTATTCCACTATGGCATTCATCGTACGAAGCAGGGTTTGCTGCCGTTGTTTAATGGCATCAATGAACCACTTGGCCGCATCCAGTTTCTGTTTGAGGAACACAACCGCCTGTTTCAATTTTTTGTCCTTTTTGCTGCCCTTGTCATAGGAATCCAACATTTCGGCGTAAGACTTACTAATGCGCAAGTCGGGGGCATTGCGCGAATTGAGGCTCAACTCGAGCTTCCCATTATAATTGTTGCGCAAGATAAAGTCGGGGGTGATGTAATGGTTGCGGGCGTAGTCGCTAGTGTTCTCGCCCGGCTTGGGGTTAAGCCGGATAATAATGTCCACTGCACACTTGAGATCCTCCTCGGTGATATCAAGTTTTTTTTCAATTTTTGTGAAATGTTTTTTGGTAAACTCCTCGAAGCAGAGTGAAATGATGCGCAGCGCATTGTGGACATCGGGGTTGTGCTGAGCTTTGCGCTTCAATTGCAATTCTAGGCACTCCTGCAAACTGCGCGCCCCAATGCCAGCCGGCTCAAAACCTTGGATCAAGGCTAGCACTTGCTCGAGCTCTTCTTCCTCTATCTCAATGTTTTGGGTAAAGGCCAAGTCGTTGACAATCCCGCGCAGCTCGCGCCGGACGTACCCCTCACTATCGATGCTTCCGATGAGCTGCATCCCAATGGTATAATCCCGATCATCAAGGGCCAAAAACCCCAATTGATCCATCAGGGCATCGGTCAGGGAGGATTGCATGGCCAAGGGCATGTCCCGGTCGTCCTCATCGGCCGATGGCCCATCGCCCTGCATTTTGTATCCGCTGAGTTCTTCATCATAGAGGTAATCGCCCACGTCCACGTCTGAATCTCCCGTCCGGTCGCTGTCCCCAAAATCATCATCATCCGACTCGTTATCGCCAAAGTCGTCTTCTGGCTCTGAGGTATCGGTCGACTCGGTTTCGTCATAGTCGTCCCCACCCTCTTCCAGCACGAGGTTCATCTCCAACTCCTCTTCCACCCTAGCCCGCAGCTCGGCGGTCGGCACTTGCAACAGCTTGATAAACTGGATCTGTTGGGGCGACAGCTTTTGTAGTATCGATTGTGTCTGCGATATCTTCTGCATTGTTCCAGTTATTTTAGTGTTACTCTTGCTTGATTCCCGGCCTATCCCGATTTTTAAAGCCCTAAAGTAATATATGTTTTGAAATTATAAATCAAATTGGAACATTTTTTGTGGATTTTTTTCCTCGCTACCAATATTCCCCTTCCCCAAGCGGCTCCCTTCTATCGCCAACCCCCCAAAGTTCGGTACAAAATTGCTGTTGAACAAACTAGCATCAGCAACTTTCTCCTGCCCAGATCTGGAGTAACTTTGTTCCGTTATCAACGAGCATTGTATGGAAAATCTTCGCTATCCAATCGGAAAATTTATTGCCCCAACCCAAATTGAAACCGATCATCGCAGTGCTTGGTTGGCCGACATTGAGCACTTGCCCTCCCTTTTACGGCAGGCAGTTGCCGGGCTCGACGAGGCCCAGCTCGACACCCCTTACCGCCCTGACGGGTGGACGGTCCGGCAGGTGGTCCACCATGTGGCTGACAGTCATTTGAATGCCTTTATGCGGCTCAAGTGGGCCCTGACGGAGGACAATCCGGCAATCAAACCCTACTTCGAGGATCGGTGGGCCGAAAATGCCGACAGTCGCCAGTTGCCCGTCGAAGTGTCACTGGCTATTCTTGAGCCGCTGCACCAACGCTGGACCTACCTGCTCCGCTCGCTCGCCGAACCAGACTTTGCCCGGGGCTTTGTCCATCCCGAACACGGACGACTGATCCGGATCGATCAGCAAATGGGCCTGTACGCTTGGCATGGCAGGCACCACACCGCCCACCTGACTGCGCTCCGTTCTCGGGCCGGTTGGTAAGAGCAATGACGACGGGTCCCTGCCCGCCAGATTTTATCTTATTGGTGACGCAAGCCAATTAACATCCAGTGCTATGGGGATGGAACGATGGGAGATAAAAAGCCCATTGTAGCGCAAAACTCGGAAAATATATTGTTCTTTCAGGATTTGTTGGGCATCAATGCGTTCTTACCTACTGCCAAACATCCACCCGATCGCCAAGGAAGCCGAAGCCTAAATGTCAAGTGCATGATTGCCATTCCAATAAAAAGGGCCATTTCCCGAAAGAAATGGCCCTTTTTATTGCCGACTTTCCAGCACTGGTAAGCCCACAGTTACCCGAGCGATTGCCGGTCTTCGGCCGCCAACTCGAGCATTTTCTTATATTGATCGGGGGAAAGATCGTTAAAGAAATAGTTTACCGGATTTACCTTCATGCCGTTGTAGATCACTTCATAGTGCAAATGGGGCGATACCGAAGTACCGGTGCTGCCCACCTTGCCAATTTGTTGGCCGCGTTTCACCTTTTGGCCCAGTCGGACTGAGTAGCCCGACATGTGGGCGTATTTGGTCACATAGCCAAACCCGTGGTCGATCTCCACCGTCATGCCATAACCACCGTCATAAGAAGCTTTGATTACTTTCCCGTCGCCCGTGGTATAAATGGGCGAGCCGGTGGAAGCAGCAAAATCACAACCTGTGTGCATTTTGCGTACCTTGTAGATAGGGTGGACCCGCATCCCAAAACCTGATGCGAAAAGGGTAAGATCACCGTCGGAGATGGGCCGAATGGCGGGAATGCAAGCCAGCATTTCAGTTTTGGCCCGGGCTTTCTCCATTAGTTCATCGTAAGACTTGGTTTGGATGTACATCTGTTTTTTCAGGTTATCCAATTTCTTGTAAGTTCCGATGATGAGATCTTCGCGCTTTAGCCGCTGATCGAGCAAGTCTTTGTATTTTTCGGTGCCCCCAGTGCCCCCTTGACGGATTTCCATTGCAATTGGCTGAGCTTCAAAAATCACCCGATACACCTTGTCGTCGCGTTGCTGGAGCACTGCCAGCACTTGGTTGATCTCCCCGACCTCTTTGTCCAATATTGCGTACTTGAGCTGAAGTTCTTGGTTTTCCCTCAACAGGGCTTCCTCTTTACTGGAGGGGAAATAATGGCGGTGAACGATCACCATGCCGGCTGAAAATACAAAGGCGAGTAGAGTAAACCAAAAAAAGCTGGTTGCTACTTCCTTTTTACTCGTTTTTACTTCTTCGTATTTACAAGTTTCTGTGTCATAGTAGTATTTGATTTTTGCCATAACAGAACCTTTTAATTGTGGTTAGTAAATCCTAAGTAGGAACTAGGCTACACAATAAAAATTGATTCACAAAAACTTTTAACAAAAATCACGTTTTCTTCATTTTTAAATATTGTTCTACCAAGAAAAAATAGACTTTTTTCTTGGTAATCCACAACTGGCGGCATTTAGCCTCGGTCTGAACTTTGTTGAGAAGTCGCTAGAAAATATTGAATTATTCCATGATTAAGTAAGACAAAAAACAGCAAAAAAGTGTTTTTTTGACAAAAACCTTACTCCTGTAAGAAAAATAGTGTTGGCAACAATCAATCAAAAGTGTTTGGGAATGTTTGGCTTTCCCATTTTGGGCAATCAACCCCGGGAAGTAGCAGCACAAAAAAAGGGGCCTTGGGCCCCAGTGCATTTGCGACTGTTATCATCTGTTGCCGTGGAGGCCACTCAATAATTTATCAGCACATCCAACTTTACTTCGGCACCTTCCAGCTTAAACCGGGCATCTTCGTATTTGGGTGGGCCAAATGATCCTTTGGCATTCCGGGATGCCGCATAGCCCTCTTTGGGAATGCCCAGCATGTTGGTATTCATTTTCCCGTTCCCATCCTCGTCGTGCATAACGGCGACCGCATACTCCCCGTGCGGAACCTTGTTGAAAACCATTACGGCTTTATTGCCAGTGATCGTTACTTTGGCGTTGGAAACCGCAGACTCTGCCTTGCTGGGAAAGCCCGTGTGCCCCTTGAACAGTGATAGCAGCACGACCCCTTTGGCACTGCGAACGTTGGTCACTTCTACAATGATCTTGCCCGTGCCTTGGGCTAACAGAAAACGGCACAAGAAAATTAGTCCGAACAGAATTATCAATTTTTTCATTCCAATATTTTTTCTTATTGCCAATAGACGCAACAAATCCACCAAAGGTTGCCTTACAATCTTAGATTCATTAATTTTAAGCTTCCATTTTCTTCGTACTCTTTTTGAACTGAACATGAACTTCGAGAACTTGTTGCTACAACCCGAAAATGGCATTTTGACCATTGTCATCAACCGGCCCGATAAATTAAATGCCCTCAATATCAAGACCATGCAGGAGCTTGAGGTTGCCTTCCAGCAAGTTCATCAAGATGTTAGCATCAAAGCGGTCATCCTCACCGGAGCTGGGGAAAAGGCTTTTGTGGCTGGAGCCGACATCTCTGAGATTGAGCGGCTGGAAGTAGTAACAGCCGAGACCTTTGCCAGAAAGGGACAAGCCATTTTTGCCCGGATTGAGCAGTGCCCCAAACCGGTAGTGGCCGCAGTGAACGGCTTTGCCTTGGGCGGGGGCTGTGAACTGGCCATGGCATGCCATATCCGGGTAGCTTCGGAAAACGCCAAGTTCGGCCAACCAGAGGTCAATTTGGGCATTATCCCCGGCTATGGCGGCACCCAGCGGCTCACCCAGTTGGTGGGCAAGGGCAAAGCCTTGGAACTGATGATGACCGCCGACTTGATCGGGGCTGCCGAAGCCCTCCAACTGGGTTTGGTCAACCACGTGGTGCCCAAGGATGAACTACTGCCCAAATGCCGGGAAATTTTGGAAAAAGTGATGGCCAAGGCTCCGATAGCCATTGCGCAAGTGATCCAAAGCGTTAATGCCATGTACGAAGGCCCCGAGGGTTATCAAACCGAGGCTGAGGGTTTTGCGGCCTGTTGCCAAACTCAAGATTTTCGGGAGGGCACTGCGGCTTTTTTGGCCAAACGAACCGCCAAGTTCACTGGCAAATAAGAAGCAAATGACCTGCCCGCCACGACGCAAGCCAGCGACCATCAATTAGCTAACCATGAGAAAACGTCCACCGATCCGCCGAATGATCTATTTTTTGTCTTTTATCATCG
>JAYUVL010000228.1:0-4899 GCA_043754075.1 Cytophagales bacterium
CGCCCATTTACGGGCAAATTTCCCTAAATTGCCAAACGACTGCTTACCTGATCAGTGATTGAATGGTTCAAAAACCGGTTATTTTTTTGGCTTTTGCCAATGACAAAGTCGACACCGCCCGCTATTTGCGCAATTTGCCCAAAGAATTGGATGGTATTAGGCGGACGTTGCAAAAGGCAGTAAAGGCCGGACTGTGTGATCTAGTGGAGCGGGCCAATGTGACCATTGATGATATCTTGGACATTTTTCAGGATCCACTCTACCACGATCGGATTGCCGTGTTCCACTACGGTGGCCATGCCGACGGCTACCAGTTGCTGCTGGAGCGTTACCAAACGACCACTTTGGCTGATCTGGGCAGCCCGGTGGCCGTGTCAGCCAACCAAACTGCCCATGGAGCGGGCTTGGTGGCATTTTTGGGCCGCCAGACCGCCCTCAAACTCATTTTTTTCAACGGCTGTTCCACCCAACAGCAAGCCATGGATCTGGTGGATGCGGGCGTGCCCATAGTGGTGGGCACTTCCCAGCGCATTAACGACGAAGTGGCCACAGCCCTGGCGGTTCGGTTTTATGGGGGCTTGGGCAGTGGGCTGGGCATTGCCCGGGCATGGCAGGAAGCCGCCGACGGCCTGCGCATGGCCCAGGGCGATGCTAAGAATATGGTCAGTAGGGGCCTGTACCGCGAAGATCAAGAGGAGGGGGAGAGTGATCGGTTTCCGTGGGAAATGAGCACCCGCCTCGGCTCGGAGGTGATCCGGGAGTGGAATCTGCCCGAGGCGGTGGAAAATCCGCTCTTTGGCCTGCCCGAAATCCCGGTCACCTACCAACTGCCCGAAATGCCCTTTATGTTTTTGCAACGCTACGAGCGCAAGCACGCCCAAGTGTTTTTTGGCCGCTCGTATTATGTGCGAGACCTCTACAACCGCTTGTCCTCCACCACTTCGGCCCCGCTGATCTTGCTCTACGGGCAGTCGGGAGTGGGCAAATCATCGTTGCTCGACGCTGGCCTGCTCCCCCGGGTCGAGGGGGAATATGAGGTGTTCTACATCCGGCGCAACCGTGACCTAGGCTTGCTTGGCACCTTGCGCCACGCACTCATAAAATCGCAACCTGCCCCGGCAACCGTTGGGGCGCACGTGCCAACTCCAGCGCCGGTGACAGCGGCCCAGCTCAAACAGCGCGAAATGCTGGCCCAGTTGGAAGGGTTGGCCGCCACCGCCGAGGGTGAAGCCCAGGAGGAACTGGTGGCCTTGATCCACAAACTCAAGGACAAAGCGGCCAGACCGGTGGACGTGGTGCCGGCTGGAGCTTATGCCCAAGACCAAGCGCATGAACTGTGGCAACGTTGGGAAGCCGCGTGTGGAAAGCCGGCCATTGTGATCTTGGATCAGGCCGAGGAAGCCTACACCCAGCCCGATGAAGACCACCCCAATGAAATGACCGAGTTTGTGGCCGCCATCGCGACCCTGTTCAACGACCCCGCCAAACGGCCCAAAGGCAGGCTGATTTTGAGCTACCGCAAAGAATATCATCCCGAGATTGAGGAACTGCTCAAGCGTCGGGAAGTCCCCCGCGAGCGGATATTCCTGCGCCATTTGGAGCGCAAAGACATCTTGCAGGTGGTCTTGGGGCTGGTTCGCACCGAGGCATTGCAGAAACGCTACCGCCTACAAGTGCAAGAAGCCCTGCCCGGAATTGTGGCCGATGATCTGTTGCAAGACAAGGAATCGTCGATTGCGCCCGTGTTGCAAATCTTGCTGACCAAAATGTGGCAATTGGCCGAGTTTGATGAACCCCGCGTTTTTTCGGTCGACAAATACCAAGCCTTGGCCACTGAAGGGCTGCTGCTGGGTGATTTTTTTGAACAACAAACCCAAAAGCTCAGCCAAGTATTTCCCCAGGCCGAAGCGTCCGGTTTTGCCCTGGACATCTTGTACTTTCACACCACCCCCTTGGGCACCTCCGATACGTGCACCATCGCCGAGCTGGACGAACGCTATAAACACCGCACCGATCTGCACCAAGTTTTGCAAACCCTCAAGGAATTGTACTTGTTGGCCGATTACGGTCCGGGCATCACGGGGCTCGCCCACGACACCTTGGGCCCATTGATCCAAAAGAACTTCATCGATTCGATCCGGCCCGGCCAGCGTGCCACCCGGATCATGCATAACAAGATCGGGGATTTCAACAAGAACAACCAAATTTACCTCGATCAAACCGACCTAGCAACCGTGGAAGCCGGCCTGCCCGGTATGCACTACCTTTCTGAGGTTGAAAAAGCCCTGATCCACCGAAGCCGGAGCAAGCGAAGGTGGCGGCAGTTTTGGCAGACGTTCTCCGTGGTGCTCACGCTGGGCACGTTCGTGGTGATCGCCATTTTGGGCTACATGAACCAGAGCATCGCTGAAAAAGCCCGCCGCCGGGCCGATAGCTTGGAAGTGGCCAAGACACGTACCGACAAAGCGCTGCGCCTAGTGCAGATTTCGGAAAAACAAGCCTCAGTTTCGGCCAAACTAGCCGAAAAAGAGGCTGACCGGGCCGAAATTTTGGCCAAAAAAGCCGAAGCGGAAGCCAGCCGAGCCGAAAAAGAAGCCAGTAATGCCGGAATAGAAGCCAAACGCGCCCTCTCGGCCGAGGCACTCGCCAAGCGCAACCAAAAGGAGGCAATACAAAGTGCCTACAAGAGCAAGAACAATGAACAATATGCCGAATTCCAGAAGTTGGCCAGTGGGGTGCAAAGTTTGCAAAGCCGCCTCAACAAGGAAGAAGCTGATTTTTTGCAATACTTGGCCAAAGCCAAAGAACTGGCGGTGGTGTCGCTGGCCCAAAACCAGCCCACCACCAAAACACTGCTGGCCTTGACCGCCTACCAGATCCGGGCCACTGCCTTCCAAAAACTGGCCCGGGCCATGGCGGCCAACGTTGCCGATTTGCAAAGGGAAGGACAAGCTTGGGTGGTCAAAGAAAAAGAAATCCGCCTGGACATGGACAAAGTGGAAGAAGAACGCGCCCTGCTGGAAGGTGGCCCGGCCGCCGCCGAAAAGCTGCGCCAATTCAACCGCACCCGCATTGACCCCAAATACGAAGATAAAATTGAAGTGCGGAATTTCTATCGGGCCAAACGGCACCTGGACACCCTGCTCAATACCCCCGAAGAAATCCCGGAGATCTTTGAAGCACTGCGCAACGCCTACCTCAGGGAAATGGGCCCCGACGCCGACCACCTGCAGCAGGCCGAATCTTGGGCGCTGTACTCGGGTGGGCAAAATGAACTTTACTTTACCAATCAAGTGGGGGCGCTGTACAAAACTTTGCTGCTCAATGCCGAACAGCGTTTGCCCCTGACTTCGGGCCCCGTTAAACTTTTTGCCGAGGCCAACCAAGAGCCGCGCACCATTGCCGTGGCCGGGGACCAGGTTTTTTGCGGAATGCGCAACGGGACGGTGCTCAAGGTGGGCAAAAATGGCAACATTCTACTGGCCAAACACCCGTCGGTCATCTTGGCAATGGCCTACTCCGAAGCGCGCCAGACCCTGTTCTATGCCCAAGCCAACCAATTGTACTGCTATTTGCCCACCGACGAAAAACCGGTCAAGCTGTTTGAGCATACCCCGGGGGTATTTATCCGTACCCTCCAATTGGTGGAGGATGGTCAAGGCAGTTTTTTGCTCTTTGCCGATGGCCAAGGCGCAATCCACACATTGAACCTCCAAGATCCACAAGCGCCGCCCCAAGTCGTGTACCGGGCCAAGCAATTGCTCGCCTTCCACTCCCTAGCTTGGAACAGCGAGCGCAAATGGCTGCTGGCGGGCGACAACAAGGGCCAGGTCCTGCTGTTTGACCGGGTATCACCCGCCACCTTGGCAACCCAATCATTGCCGGCCCCCATTGCGCTCCAGCGCCGGCACTCGGGCATTGTTGGGGCGTTGGCCTTCAGCCGCAACGGTCGTTACTTTGCCACCGGCAGCCTAGATGGCGAAATAGTGCTCTGGGACACCGAAAAACGCACTGCCGAGGACATGGGCAAATCGTTCCCCGCGCTCAACATCCACAATGGCCAAAAGATATTCGCGGTCAGTTTCGACAAAACTGGCAACTACCTCTTGTTCAACGATGAACAGTACTTGCGCATCACCCCCACCGAACCGCTGGTCTATTACCAGCTCCTGTGCCAACAAACCAAGGTTGAACTTTCGCCCGAGGAGTGGGGCCGCTACGTGGGGAGCACCATCAAGCAAAATGAATGTCGGCTTTGTAAATAAAAACCACGGTTGGCGGGCTGGGCCCCAACCACGATTTGTGTGACCGCCCGCTAGTGCTCGCTCACATACGAGGGCGTGCCCACGTGAGCGTACAGTCTGGCCAGCCGGTGGGCGTGTTCGTCATAAGCGGCCTCAAATAGTTCGGTGGCCCGCTGCACCCCAGTAATGGCCGCTGCCACCAGGACCTTGGGCGGGCGGCCCGCCTCGATCAGCAGTCGGGCGGTCTCGGCTTTGAGGCAGTTGATCAGGGCTGCCCCGCCCACGGTGGAGCCGGGCGCCACGGGCGTATCCAAGCCCGGTAGATACACCATTGCATCACCCACGGGAGCGCCGGTATCGAGTACCAGATCGCTAAAATCGCCCAGTTTTTTGCCATCGGCCCGTTTGGATGCACTCTTTTCCGAGTGTTGCTGCGTCAACAGGCCGACGGTTTGGATGCCGGTTTGTTGGAAGATCTCGGCCATTTCCACCGGGACCACATTGGTGCCCGACGAAGAAATGATCAGGGCCGAATCTTGCGGGGACAGGTCGAAATTGCGCAAAATGCGGGCCGCCAAACCGGGCACATTTTCCAGGAACATGGCTTGCCGCTGGCCGTTGGCCCCCACCACCAAGTTGTGGAAAGTGAGCGAGA
>JAYUVL010000229.1:0-7701 GCA_043754075.1 Cytophagales bacterium
GTTTTGAGCCGGATCGACACCGGCTGGCTCCCGAGTTGGTTGGGCAGCAGATGGATCCGCACTTGGCCCTCCCGTTGGCTGATTTTATAGTCAATGGCATGTCCTTCGGTCCAAATATTGTCGGCCCGGATGTTGAGGGGTTGGTTTACCTGTAATTCAAAAATAGCTTCTTCACCAATGTAAATTTCGTTGTCGTTGGTAATCAGCCGCGCCCGGGTCTGGCGGTAGGGAAAGAGGTAGATCTCCTGGATCTGGTCGCGGAGTTCGCCGGTGGTGGGGTCGGTCTGAAGCACTTGAAAGCGCAGGGCCAAAAGTTGGCTCTGGGCCAAATCAGCAAACCTGATCTTGGCCCCAAAATACTCCCCATTGAACGCCAAAGAATCCAACACGGTGAAATCCATGGATTTAAGGAAGGTGAGTTGTTCCAACTGTCCCACATTGGCCGGGTACAAGCGAATTTCGGCCACCGGATCGGGGCGGTCGTAATGAAAATACAAACGCCTGGTGTCTTGGTGGGTCACCGTGTTTTTCGTCCAAGTGTAGCTGGCAGTGTCCGTCAGGAGCACTACATCCCGAAAGGGACCGACATTGGTTGGGCGGCTATGTTTATTTTGGCCCATTGCTGCTCCAGCCGCCAAAAAACTGGACCAGAAAACCAGGAAGCGAAAGACGGCAGTTGAAAAAACCATAGTTGTTGGGAAAAAACAGGGGCGCGAACGACCCTATTTTGATTTGCTGGCGACTCGTTCAGTGTATTCTGCCTCAATTTTTGAGCCGAAACCAGCAATGGGCGGGAGCTTTGGGAAAGGAATGGCCGAGGTTTTGTCCCCATTTTGGCAAAATCCTGATGGGCAAGTTCGGGTTTTTCGGGCAATGCGAACACGGTTTTCCTATTGCCCCCGTCATTCAAAGTCGGGGACTTTTGGTAGCTTTGGCGCCCTGCTGCCCACCTACAGCGGAGCAGTACGCGCCCCGCGCACCCAATCAACCAGCCGTTTTGAGCAGCGATAGGCGCTGATGGCGTTTCCAGACGACCAACCCACTGTACGCCGCCACCAGCACCAGTGGCATCAGGGCCACCAGTTGGAGAGTGGCTGAGCCGGCGGCCATTTTGGCGATTTCCTGCGCCATTCCCTGCGCCTGAAACTGGGCAATGTGCCAGTCATAGTGGGAGCCAATGAGCCGCACCATTACCGAAGTGGAACTCATGCCGACTGCGGCCAAGAGCGAAGTGCCCAAGGCCCCGGCTTTGGGCAAATTTTCGGCCAGAAAAGCGTAGGTGGTGGGGATCAAAAAGCCCACTCCATAGCCAAACAGGGCGGCGGGCCCCCACGCCCAGATCCCTTGGGAGATGGCCATGAGCGACAGCCCCCCAAAAGACAAAAAGGCCGAGAGCAGCAGCAGTCCCTCGGTGCCGGTGTGGCGCACTAGGGGCGAGGCAAAATAGCGGCCCAGGCCCATCGCCGCACAAACCAGCACCAACAACAGGATGGGCGGCAGGCCGGTGTCCGAAAAAAGGGCCGAAACCCACTGGGTAGTGGCCACTTCGGTGGGGTTGCCCAGCGCGATGCAGCCCAGCAGGCACAGGCACAGCGGACTGGCACAGGCTTGCACCATGTCTTTGGCCGATGCGCCCATTTGTTTGCGCTCGGTAGGAGGAAAATATTGGCCAAAAAACAAGGTGGCGTAAGTGCCTACGGGCAGGAGCATGAGGGCCAGTTGCCATCGCCAACCGATCTGGGCTTGGGTGAACATGAATACGGTCAGGCCGCCCAGCACGCTGGCAATGGGATACCAAGCATGAAAGCGGTTGATTTTGGCGGCCCGGTTTTCACGGAACAAATTGGCAATGAGCGGGTTGCCCACCGAGGCGGTCAGGCCGTTGCCCAAGCCGATGGCCAAGGTGCCCATGTACAACGAGTAATAGCCGGTGGCGGTCATGCTCAGGGCAACACCCACCAAATGGGCAGTGAGGGCCGCCCGCAAGATGCGGCCCATGCCCAAATGATCGCAGAACGGGCCCGCCACCAAGCCCAGGGCGAACCCCCAGAATGCCGTACCGGCCACTGCGCCCATTTCAGCATTGGTGAATCCAAACTCGGCGGTGACCAAAGGGATGATGTTGGCCCGGGTGACTACTGAAACCGCCACCGCGCTCAATGCGGCACAACAGCCAGTAAACAAACGGGGGGCATTGTATAATGGAGTCATGGGAAACAAAAAATTAACGTTGGCCAGCAGATAGTGCCCTGCCGTGGCTCTGCGCAAGACGCAGCAGAACGTTGGTTGAGCAAATGAAAGTTGGGTGGTGTTGGTTTGGCCAAGTAAGTATGGTAGAACGAAGGTAGTATTTTTTGGGGCCAGATCGCAAAAGATGACAGCAAATTGCCATTTTAAGGTTAAAAAATGAGGGTAAAACCCCAATACAGGGCATTGATTTGGCCATTTGGCCCAAATTTATGGCCATAAAAAATGATTTGGTTCCAGTGGTCCACGGCGAGAAATCGGGCACCATTTTGCTCATCCATAAGCAAAGCGAGCAACCCGACGATCGGCCCTATTCGTGCTTGCGAGCCATTAAAAGTTGAAGGCGGGTTGGCTTTGTGAGTTAATCCTTTTTACATCGATCCCAACTTGGCATAATCGCTGGAGAGCCAGAAGCGGGGCGGCTCATCTTCTTCGATGACCGGAAAGCGGCCCACGGGCTGGTAGAAATAATTGTCAGTATGGTCATCGTTGACGCGGCTCACTTCGCCCACCAACACCGGGCCGTGGCCGGGCTTGCCCCAAAACTGGTGGTAGAGCCGGGGCGGGAGGGTGACCGAACTGCCCGGGCCCAACTCCACGCAGCCACCCGCTGGAAGTTCTTGCACCAGCCCATCTACTTCCACATGCACGGGCGTGGGGGCCAGTTCGTTCCGATCGCCGCTGTGCCAAAGCTGGACCACCAAAATCCCCCCGCCCCGGTTGATGATGTCCTCCATTTTGACGTGGTGGAAATGGGTGGGGGTATATTGATCTTCCCGCACCATCATGATTTTCTCGGCGTAGTCCTTAAGGTGGGCCTTGGTGGCTGCGAGCCCGTTGCGGAGGGTGAACAGGACGAGGCCTTGGTGGGCAAAGTTGCCACTGCCAAAATCGGTGATGTCCCACCCCAGATTGGCCGATACCAAGGCCCGGGCGGCCTCGGCTTGGGCCACCCAATGGCTGGGGGGCCAAGCGGCAAAGGGAGGCAAATGAAAGCGGTGCTTCCCAAAAAAGGCGACGGCCTCGCTCAATAAGTGGTTGATTTCCGATCGTTTCATGGACAGGGTGTTGGAATTGAAAAATCCTCTCGTAAAAGAGTAGTTGTAAAACAATGCTTTATTGTAACTTTGTGACTTAAATCGGGGCAAAAATGCAAAAACGCTGGCTAAATTCCTGTTTATGGCTGTTATTGGTGCTTTCCCTTGGCTGTTCGCGGGGTGGTAACCCACCGCAAGTCGCTTTTTCCTTTGCGCCCAACCCCGCAAAGGTGGGCCGCACCGTACAATTCACCAACCAAACTTTGGATGCCACTTCTTACGAATGGTTTGTGCAAGGTAATTTAGTCTCTACTGATCGTGAATTGGAATATGTTTTTGAGGACGGAGGGATTTTTGTCATCATCTTACGGGCAGTGGGTCCAGGTGGCGAAGCCTCTGAGCGGCTCAGTATTACCGTTGTTGATCCCCGTGATGCAATGGAAGGGCTCTATCGGGGTTCCATGATCACTTCCGCCGGGGGAGGCTCCCTCCCTGAAAACAGGGTATTGGTGCAAATATCGAAAGGAGTTGGCCCATTCGATGTGATCCTTGACATGGCCGGTACCAACGCCGTTCCGCCCCGGTTTGGTGTGTTGGGCGAGGACAACGCCCTGACCCTTGATTACCGCGTGTCCGGGTTCCGGTTTAGCGGGATAGCGGCCGTCAATGGCAATGGCCTCAACTTGCGTTATTCGGCGTTCAGGGCCACCGATGGTGCCCTAGTAGCCAGTTATCTGTTCAATGGAACCAAGTAGCCGCTAAACGCATGCACTGGTGGACAATCAGTTTCTTGATCGCTTGCTTCCCGATGGTAGCTTGTCAAACTAACCCCAACCAAGACAAATTGACAACATTGGCCCAGCAAATAGAAGTCCGCTTGGCCAAAGTGCCGGGTGAATTTGCCGTCGCTTTCCAGCACTTGGAAAAGCCGGGCGACAGTCTGTTCTTAAACGCCGACACTCCTTTTCATGCCGCCAGCACCATGAAGACCCCCGTCATGGTGGAGGTGTTCCGGCAAGCCAATGATGGTAAGTTTAGCTTGCAAGATTCCGTGCTCCTCACCAATTCTTTTGCCAGCATTGTAGATGGGAGCCTCTACCAGCTCGATACTGCCGACGACAGCGGGCAGGATCTTTACCATCACTTGGGCGAACAGCGCACCATTCGCCAGTTGGTGTATGACATGATCACTTACAGCAGCAATTTAGCCACCAACCTCTTGATCGAGAAAGTGGGGGCCCAGCAAGTGACCAAAACCATGCAGGCAATGGGAGCGGGGGGCATCCAAGTCCTGCGCGGGGTAGAAGACCAAAAGGCATTTGATCTGGGCTTGAACAATACCGTCACTGCTCGGAGCTTGGCCATCTTGTTTGCCCAAATTGCCCAGCACAAAACCGTGGGCCGTGCCGCCAGTAATGAAATGGAGGCCATTTTATTGGATCAAAAATTCAACGATATAATCCCTGCCCAATTGCCCAAAGAAGTACGGGTAGCCCACAAAACGGGAGAAATTAAAGGCGTGCGCCATGACTCGGCTGTGGTGATGTTGCCCAATGGAGAACAATACGTCATCGTACTGCTTTCCCGCAAATTGACCGATCCAGCAGCGGGTATAGCCGCCATGGCCGAAGTATCGGCCATGATTTATGCCCACGTCCACCAAAAATAGCGCCTTTGTGAATATACTTCACCTCTCTACGTATGATGGCCTGGGTGGCGCGGCACGAGCGGCGATCCGATTGCACACTGGTTTGCGCCAAGCGGGCGAGAACTCCCAATTGCTCACCATCAACCGCACTACGCCGGGCATTCCCAACCACTGGGCGTACAATCAGTTGCCACAAAATGCCTTCCAGATCCTGACTGAAAAAACCAAAGCGTTTTTCTATTATCGCCACCTCAAAAAATTGCTCGAGAACCGACCGGCGGGCTACGAATTTTTTTCTTCGCTCCATTCCCCCGTCGATGTCACCCACACCGAAGCTTTTGTTCAGGCTGATCTGATCAATTTGCACTACATCACCGAATTTGTTGATTATATCAGCTTTTTTAAAAAAATTGCCAAGTATTGGCCCCGCAAGCGGGTGGTGTGGACCATGCACGACATGAGCCCTTTTACGGGGGGATGCCACCACTCCGATGCCTGCACGGGTTACACCACCACTTGTGCCCCTTGTCCCCAACTGATAGGAACCTCCGAACCCCAGTTTGCGGCCCATGCAATGCAAGAAAAGCTAGCGGTGCTTCAATCACTCGCCCCCGCCCAACTGCATTTGGTCAGCCCTTCGCGGTGGCTAATGGCCCATTCGCAGCAGAGCCGGGCTTTTGGCCGCTATGCCCATACGCACATCTGCAACGGGGTGGATGGCCAAGCGCTCCGTCCGATTGCGCAGGCACTGGCCCGCGAAGTTCTCAATATTCCGCTTGACAAGAAAGTAATCCTGTTTGTGGCCAATTCATTGGACAACCCCAGGAAGGGTTTTGGCTATTTGGTGGATGCGCTGAACCAATTGGATTATCCCCTTGACCAACTAGTGGTGTGCGCCATTGGCACCAACCAAGCTGGCATGTCGCAAATCAGCTACCCGATCGTATCCTTGGGGGTTATTGCCGACGAGCGGCTAATGGCTTTGGCCTACTCCGCCGCCGATGTGTTTGTGATGCCCTCGGTGGCCGAAAACCTGCCCAATGTGATCAGCGAATCGCTCCTGTGTGGCACTCCGGTGATTGCTTTCCCGCGCGGGGGCATCGTAGAAATGATTGACCACGGCCATAACGGCTACCTGTGCCGCGACGTGAGTGCCGATGCCCTGCACCAAGCCTTGTCCACTTTTTTGGCCAATGACCACTTTGACCGGACCAGCATCCGGCAAGCGGCCCTAGCTCAATATGACCTGCCCGCCCAAGTGGCCAAATACCAAGCCTTGTACCGGACATTGGCCAATGGCCAGAATGGCTAAACTCGAAAAAAATAGCCATGTTCCACGCCCGATTGGGCAAATGGAACATGGCAGGGTCTATTTCATAGCTGGTTGGTTCAAAAACTGGGCATCTTGTTTTAGTGAAATGACGGCTAGGCCCGTGGCAGGGACGCGGTGCATTGCCCTCTACTTATTGGCGAATCATCTGCATCATGCCACCACCTGGGCCACCACGCCCGTTCATGGGGTTGAGGGCTTTGTTGAGCGAATAAGTGAACGAGAGCAGGAAATAACGCCCAAGGGTAGTGATGACCGACTGCTGGACAAAGTTGGCCGTCACCTGCTGTGATAGGCCAATGTTGCGATCCAGGGCGTTCACGGCCGTAAATTTCACTTCGCCCTTCTTGTCCTTGAGGATAAATTTGGATAAGGAGATGTTCCACAAGGGGATGCTTTGCCGGAAGCCCGTGGTTTGATTGTTGAAAATAATATAATCAAAATCATGGACCAGTCGCAGGCCACCGGGCAGCCCGAAAGTTACATCGGCGCCGTAAGTTTGGTTGAGGGTCACTTGGTTGGGCTGGCCAGCCGCATTGCTAAACACATTTTCTTGGTAAGACCAGTCACCGGTAAAAGCCAAATCAAACCATTCTTTGTAAGTGAACTGATAGCGCAGATTGCCCCCCAAGTTGTAGTTGCTCGTAAAATTTTCTGTTTCGTTGAGCAGGTTGATCAGGCGGGTGTAGGTATTGCGCGAGCCAACATTGAGCCGACTGTTGATTTTTTTGATTGGGAAGCCAAAGTTGATCACCCCAGTGAGTAGGGTGCGGTCGCGCACGTTCACGGGCATACTGGTGCGCACAAACTGACGGTCAATGTTGATTGAATTGACAATTGAGTTCTGGGTATAGTTGGCCAGCACGAGGGCAAAGAAGTTAATGCCGCTCACTGGGTTGAAACTCCGAACATCGAATCGCAGGCGGTTGTTGTACTCGGGCCGCAGGTTGGGGTTGCCGATGTTGATATTGAGCGGGTCGGCATTGTCGATCACTGGCTGCAACTGGGTCATGCTGGGCTCCTGTACGCTGGTCTCGTACTCAAAGCCGATCCGGCGCGTGGTGGAAAAATTATAGCTGAACCGGAGCACGGGGAGAAGGTTATTGAATTGGCGGTTGATCGTCGTTTGGCGCAGCACCAGTTGGCCGTTCAATTGGGAGGATTGGAGATTGAACCCAGTGGTAAAGTTCCACTTATCGCGCACCAAGCGGAAGTTGGCCCCGGGGCGGTGGTAAACGAAATCATTGTTGAAAATATTGCTCAGGTTGGTGTTGAACACGCGCTCGCCTCCATCGCGCAGATCATACACTTCGCGGTTCACATCACTACGGGTCGTGTTAAAATTGTAGTTGAACTCCAGGAACTTGCGTTTGCCCAATGGTTCAGTATAGGAAAAGTTGACCCCCACTGTCCGTGAATCGGTGTTTTGGGTATTTACT
>JAYUVL010000230.1:0-6502 GCA_043754075.1 Cytophagales bacterium
GCCTCGCCCAGTTCGGTTTTCAACTGGGCGTTCTCCTTCTCCAATGCCTCCACTTTCTGGGCCAGTTCCTGGATGGCCCGAATGGCGATGATCTGGGCACTGCCCATGTCCACGCCCAGCACGGGCTCGGTCTCGCCGGGCAGGGTATCGCTGGTGGGTTTCACGTCGTCGGGGAACACCTCGCGGTACTCCTGTGCGATCACGCCGTAGTACCGCCGCCCGCCCAGAGCCGGGTGGGTGCGCACCCACTCGGGCGTGAACTCGTAGCGCACGGGGCGCAGGCGCACCAAGGTGGCCAGCCCGCCCTCCAGGGCCTGCACATTTTGCTTGATGCGGCGGTCGGAGGTGGTGTTCCAAGAAGCGGAGTTGAGCTGGTTGAACACCTGCCCGAGGGCAAAGTTGCCCCGAATCAGGGTGGTAGTGGCGTTGTTGGCAATGGCCAGAAGGTCGTTGGCATCGACCGGGTTGCCGTTGCCTGCCTCCCTGCCGATGTACAAGTTGCGGTTTCCCGTGGTGTTGTTAATGCCCGCCAGAGAACCCACAAAGTGGTTATTGCTGCCCGTGGTGTTGGCCAGGCCCGCCGCGTAGCCCACAAAGTGGTTGCGGTTGCCCGTGGTGTTGGCCTCGCCCGCCCGGAAGCCCACAAAGTGGTTGTTGATGCCCGTGGTGTTCAACTGGCCAGCCTGATAACCCACAAAGTGGTTAGTGCTGCCCGTGGTGTTGGCCTGGCCCGCCTGGTGGCCCACAAAGTGGTTGCCGGCGCCCGTGGTGTTGGCCAAGCCCGTCTGGTAGCCCACAAAGTGGTTGCTAAAGCCCGTGGTGTTGGCGAAGCCCGCCTGATGGCCGATGAAGGTGTTGGGGGCACTCTGTACGTTGACATTGGTCAGGTCGGTGGCCCGCCCTGCGCTGTCCCCGATGAACAGGTTGCCCGAGGTGTTGAAGCCCAGTTCCAAGGCCCCTTTCGTGGTCAGCCGGGCGTGCTCCAGGTTGTTGGCCCGCAGGCGCAGGGGCTCGTTGGTGGTGGTGCCCAGGAAGTCGGTGGCCGTGGCGGTGTTGCCCGTGATGGCCCAGCCGCTGGCGGTGGTGGCGAGGGCCACCCAAGCCGTGCCGTTGTGGTACTGGAAGCCCGCTGGTGCGTCGGTCTGGTAAACGAGCAGGCCCGTGGCCGGGCTGGCAATGGCGGCGCGCTGGGCGGCCGTGAGCCGGGGCACCAGCATGCCCTTGTCGGTGGCCTTCACGTCCAGGATGGCCGAGGCATCGGCACTGGAGTTGTCGGTGTTGATGGCCACGCGCTGGGAGTGGGCCAAAATGGGGCAAGCCATGAGGGCCAGAGAGAAGAATATTTTTTTCATAATACAGATTTTTGTTTAACAAACCAACAGGTTAGCTTGTCTGACAAAGCTAAATACAAATTTTTAATAAAAATAAAAATTGACCAAATAAACTAAAATATTCACTTTTTACTACGTTTTTTTATCAGTAACTTCCAATTGGCCCCCAGCAAAAAAGATGGACGTTTGTTTTGCCCGCTGCAAACCCCGCCAAGAGTTTGGCACTCTTGGCGGGGTCTTCTAGCAGCGAGTTGGGATGTACCTAGCGCCAGTTGTTAAAAATTGAGAGGCAGTAAAGCAGGGCAGCGAGTGACCCTAGGGCCGCCACCACATACGTCATGGCCGCCCACTGGCCCACTGACAACGCCCCCGCAATCACTTGAATTTGGGGGGATGCTGATCGTCAAAATCAGTGGCCGCCTGAAATGCCTGGGCCACCGCCAGAATGGTGGCTTCGTCAAATAAATTGCCCAAAAATGAAATGCTGGTGGGCCGTCCGTCCCGGAAACCGTTGGGCACCACCACCACCGGGTGGCCGGTCAAATTGGTGATGGCCAAGAAGTTGTTTTGAAAACTGGGGGCAATCAACACATCATATTGGCTCACGATGGCATCGATCTCCTCGATCATTTTGGCCCGGAGGCGGTTGGCGTTGATGTATTCGGTGGCCGAGATGAACCGGGACGCCCGGAACGTAGTGGCCCACGCATTTTTGCCCTGCTGCACCAGTTGGTCGTCTTGGTTGGTACGGGTGAGCTCGTCAAAGGCCGCAGCAGCCTCCGCCAGCAAAATAATATTGACGATATTGGCCGGCACGCTGGTCTCGAATACGACCGGGCGCAGATCGGCCCCCAATTTTTTTAACGTCTCCAACGTGGCCCGTTCCCGGCTCGACTCGCGCAAACTATCAAAATTGGCTTGCACGTAGCCGATGCGCAACTTGGTAAAATCGACCTTCCCGGTGTAGTTGAAAGGGGCATCGTGGACGGTATTGTCCTTGCCATCGGTGCCCCGGATGGCTTCCAGCACAATGGCCGCATCCTCCGCACTCCGGGTCAGGGGGCCGATCTTGTCCAAACTCCAGCTCAGGGCCATGGCCCCGTAGCGGCTCACGCGCCCGAAAGTAGGCCGCAGGCCGGTGGTTCCGCAGCGCGTGGCCGGCGATACGATGGAGCCCAGCGTTTCGGTGCCGATGGCAAACGGGACCAGGCCGGCTGCCGTGGCCGCCGCCGATCCGGCCGAGGAGCCGCTGGATCCTTGAGGAAGGTACCACGGGTTTCTGGTTCGGCCCCCAAACCACACATCGCCCATGGCCAGTTCGCCTAAAGTCAATTTTACAATCATCACGGCCCCCGCATCTGCCAAATTTTTGAGTACGGTGGCGGTTTGGTCAATCACTTGATCGCGGTAGGGCCCCGCGCCCCAAGTGGTCTTGGTGGCCGGGTGGGCCAGCAGATCCTTGGCCCCAAACGGAATGCCGTGCAATAGGCCCCGGTACTTGCCCTTGGCCATTTCATCGTCGGCTTTTTGGGCCTGTTGCAGCGCGATGTCCTCGGTCAGGGACACCACGCACTGCAACGTATCGCCCCAAGTTTTTAACCGTTGGAGAAAAAATTTGGTCAGTTCCACCGAACTGATCTGGCGGCTCTTGATCAGCGCGGCCAATTGGGGAATGGAATAAAAAGCCAGCTCATTGATGTTTTTGGGGAGGGTAGTCTTTGGCAAGGGCCACGCAATGGGCTTTTGCGCCCCGCTGATTTGTTTGCCGGGTGGCAACGGATCGAAAAGCAGGGCCGGGCTTTGCCAATTTTTCAGGGATTGGCGGTGCATGGCCCGGTAGATGTCCAAATAAAACGCCACGTTGTCCACGGCCGAGTCACGCTCGGCGGCGGTAAATTGCAAGTCCAACAATTGCTCGGCAATTTCCAGTTGCGTGCGGTTGATTTTACTTTGAGCAAACAACTTGACAGAACAGGCAGCAAATAAGCAGGCGATCAGGTAGATTTTCAATTGCATAACATTTTGCGATAAGGGTTTGTGATTTTACAAAAAAAGCTCGGCTTGGCAAATCTAGGCCAAGATCAAGGAGGTTTTTAGATTTTACTGGATTGATTGTCAAGGATTTGTTTTTTAACCATTCTTGAACCAATTTTGATTGATCGCGAACGATAAAATAAATCAACCGATATGCACCTCCGTTTACTGTATGCTTTGTTGATTGGCGGCTTGTTTGCCTGCGGGCCACGACCAGCCCCCCCAGCCGCCCGG
The DNA here is from genome assembly GCA_043754075.1 of Cytophagales bacterium. Taxonomy (GTDB): domain Bacteria; phylum Bacteroidota; class Bacteroidia; order Cytophagales; family Thermoflexibacteraceae; genus JALONO01. The sequence goes on from JAYUVL010000230.1 coordinate 3,600, forward strand.
CACCTTTCCCCAGAACTCCAAAAAGCCTTGGCCAGTTTTGAACTGGCCGATGATTTTGAAATTGAACTGTACGCGGCCGAGCCGTTAGTGGCCGATCCGGTCGCGATGGAGGTGGATGAAAACGGCACCGTCTATGTGGTGGAGATGCACGGCTACCCGCTGGACAAAAGTGGGACGGGGAAGGTGAAAATATTGACCGACACTGACCACGATGGATATCCGGACTCGAGCCAAGTTTTTGCCGATGGCCTCGTGCTGCCCACGGGCATCATGCGGTGGCAAAAAGGGGTGATCGTGACCGACCCGCCCAATGTCCTGTACTTGGAAGATAGCACTGGGGACGGCAAGGCCGATATCAGAAAAGTACTATTGACCGGGTTTGCGCTGTCCAATCCCCAGCACAACCTCAACAGCCCAATTTTTGGGTTGGACAACTGGATCTACCTGGCCCACGAAAGTTCGATCACCCCCAATGTGTATAAAAAGGAGTTTGGCGACGAGGGCACCGAAATCCACTTCCCCGATCGGCCGGCGGCCAAGCTGCCCAAGAATGCCAATGGTCGCAATGTACGCTTTAAACCAGGCACTTACGAGCTGGAAATGCTGGCCGGGGAAACCCAGTTTGGCCAAACTTTTGATGCCTTCGGCCACCATATTCTCACCAGCAACGCCCACCACCTCTTCCACGAAGCCATTGCCGACCGCTATTTGCGGCGCAATCCGGGCCTGTTGGTGGCCGATGCGACCCAGTCCATGCCCGATCATGGCGATGCCTGCGAGGTGTACCCCATCACCCAAAACCCTGAACACCAATTGCTTACCGATGTGGGCGTGATCACCTCCTCCTGCGGGGTCACGTGGTATTTGGGAGGACTTTTCCCCGAAAAATACCAAAATATGACCCTCGTTGCCGAGCCAGTCCACAACTTGGTCCATGCCGATTTTATCAAAGACCACGGGGCCAGTTTTGTGGCCAGCCGAGTATTTGAGCAAAAAGAGTTTTTGGCCTCCAAAGACCCTTGGTTTCGTCCGGTCAATTTTTATGTCGGGCCCGACGGCGCACTGTACGTGATCGACTATTACCGCCAAATAGTGGAACATCCCGAATGGATGGCCGACGAAATCAACCAATCTGGCAAACTTTATAATGGCACCGACAAGGGGCGGATCTACCGGATCAAACCCAAGGGAACCACTTTGGCCAAGTTCGCTGGACTGGGCAAGGCCACCGACGAAACGCTGGTAAATCAGCTCAAAAGTGCCAATGTTTGGTTCCGCCGCACTGCTCAGCGCTTGCTGCTGGATCGGCGGAACCCAGCCACCGTGCCCCAGCTGCGCGACTTGATCACCGCCGATCCATCGCCCGAGAGCGTAGTGCACGCGCTCTGGACCTTGCACGGGCTGGGAGAGATCGCCCAAGCCCCCGAACTGCTGAAAGGGGCGCTGGCCCATGCCCATGCGGGGGTGCGCGAAAATGCGATCAAGATCATTGAAGTTGCCTTTGTCAACCAGCCCGATACTGCCCAACAGGCCGCTTGGATCGCCCAACTCATCGAGCTGGCCCGGCGCGATCCGGCGCCCAAAGTCCGTTTCCAGTTGCTGTGCACCCTTGGCTTTGGGCCCGGTGCCGACGCGCTGACCGCCCGCAACGAGCTACTGTTGAAGGACATAGAAGACAAATGGGTACAATACGCCGCCCTTTCGGCGGCCCGGGGCAAAGAAATGGAAGTGTTTGATTTCGCGGTTCGGCAGTTGGCCGGCCAGCCCAGTGAGGGCAAGGGCCTGTTCTTTGCCAATGTGAGTGCCCTGATCGGGTTGGGCCAGGATCCGGCCCTGATCGGCCAATTGATCCATCGCGTGGTCCAGGATCGGGGGGCCGAAAGTGCGTGGTGGCAGGCCGCCAGTTTGGCCGGGCTGGGCAAAACCCTCGCGTACATGGATCTGAGTGGGGCTTTGGCCACCGAAAAACGGTTGTTGCTGGACAATTTGGTCGCCGGCAAAGCCCCAGAATTGCAAAAAGCCAGCTTGGCGTTATTGGAAGTGATCGGGTTGCCGGGGGAGGCGGCCCTCCGGCCAGCGGTGGCGCGGGCCTTGGCGGTGCTCCGCGACCAGCAGGCCGACGATCAGGCCCGATCCGTGGCCATTGGCTTGCTGGCCCTGCACCAGCCCGACCAATACGCCGCCCAAATCCAACAGTTGATCACGCCCCAAAGCTCCAGTGATCTGCAAAAAGTGGCCATGCAGGCCCTCAACAAGACCAACGGCACCCAAGTTTGTGGCTTTTTGCTCAAAGAATGGCCCAATTTCACCCCCGAAATCAAAGAAGAAGCCGTAGCGGTGCTGATGGAAAACCGGGAGCGGGCCCAGTTTCTGCTGGCGGCCCTGGCCGACAAAAAAATCCCCAGCTCGGCCGTGGCGTGGCCCAGCCAAGTGCGCCTGATGAACCACGATGACCCGGCGATCCGCCAAAAAGCGCGGATCCTTTTGGCCAGCCCTGCCCCAGAAAAAGCCGCCATCTTGGCCCAATACCAACCCGCTTTGTTGGACAACGGCGATGTGGCCAAGGGGTTGGCGGTGTTTCGCGCCCAATGTGCCCAATGCCACCAGATGAACGGGCAGTTGGGTAAGGCCATCGGCCCCGATCTGGGCACCCTGCGCAATCGCCAGCCGCTCTCGATCGCGCTGGAAGTATTGGTGCCCAGCAATTCCATTGCCGATGGCTACGAGTTCTGGACCGTTGAACGCAAAAACGGCCAAACCAGCTACGGGATCATCAGTGCCGAAACCACCACCTCGATCACCCTGCGGGACTTGGCCGGGGCCGAGACCACCCTCCCCCGCAAGGAGATTGCCAAACTCTCCGCCAGCCATACGTCGATAATGCCCAGCGGTTTTGCCCAATC
>JAYUVL010000231.1:0-7520 GCA_043754075.1 Cytophagales bacterium
CAATCGGCCACCTACACGTTTAACGCGAGCTGTGGCCAGCCCCCCACTTGGACGATCAACCCCACTGGGCTGCACACGGTGCTCTCCCAGAGCGGCAACAGCATCACCATCCGCTGGGACGTGGCCGGCACCCGCTTTTTGCAGGCCTCGGCCAATTTTTGTGGATCGAACAATGGTGGCCAGTTAACGGTCAATGTGATTGGTCCAAGTTTTTGCCTTCAGGAAAACCGAGACTGTTCTGTTGTTTGTATATGCAACTTGATCGCTAGTTGCTATGAATGGACTGTAACTTATGCAAACGGAACCGTTCAAACCTTCATCACATCCAGTAACTGTGGACCTTCTGTTGGGCCTAACTGTAACCCGGGCAACCCAGTAAGAAGGGTTTGTGTAATGGCATGTGGGTCTGGTCAATCATTTTGTCAAAACTTCTAAGTGGCATCATGCAATATAAAAAGACAACAAACTGGCTCAGGTTAAGCATCGGGCTGCTTGTGCTACTTATCGGTAGTTGCAGTAAGCCGATCGAACCCTACATAGTGCCGCGTGCTGAGGAAGATATAGCCAGGGATCCGAGCCTAAGGCAAAAGACCGACCTAGACTTGCTCAGTTTTAGCGGAGAAGTGCTCGGAATACCCCTCAATTTCGATTCCCGGAACGATCCCAAGCAGGTTGTACTTAACGATTTCTTCCTAAGTACCACCACTGATCCCACCAATCCAAGACCACCAACGGTAGAAATATGGTCCAACATAAGCCGGTTGGCAGTTGCCGGACGAAGAGAGGCCCTGTGGCGATTTGATCTCTTTTTCCCTTCCATCCCTCGCGCAGATTTTTCGGCCAAAAGTTGGGGACAACTGTTTTCGCTTGGCGAGAAGCAGCTTTGGGACCAGCCAAACAGTGAAAGGGGATTGGCGCGTAAAACCTATGGGCTATTGTTTCAGGTAAGCGACTTTAAGATCACGGGTGTTCAGGGGGAATTGAACTTCTACCTGCGCGACGAGCCGGGCACGGTTTTCAGGGTGCTCAAAGAAAGTAACATTCCCATCCTTCCGGGTTGGGAAGCTGCCAAGGAGGTTACGTTCTTGATCGATGGAACTCTTTATGAAGTGGGCACCAACCGCAAAGCAGGCCAGATAAAAAATGCCCAGCTTACTACCCGGTTTAGCTTTCGGGACTTTGATTAGACATAGTCAAGATCAACAAGAACTGCTATTTTCAAAATGCGAGCAATTGGCAGCCAAAAGGCTCGGTGCTGGAAATACAACAAATGGCCAACTCGGGACGATCATCGCCCATCCGATTAAACCTTTCCTGCCCTTGGCCGTCAAAGCCAAGGGCATTTTTGGCCGAGGGCCATGCAAGCAATTGGGTTTTGCCTATATTTGACACCGATTTTATTGACGGATCAACCATGCTAAGACTTTTTGGTGCCCTTCCCAATCATTTGCGTTGGATGGGGCTGTTGTTCATCTTGCTGGGCTGGGCCGCCCCTGCCCACGCCCAAATCTCTACCAAGGGCCGGGAGTTTTGGTTCAGCTACATGCAAATGGTGACCAACGGGGCCATTGAGTACCAGGTTACGCTCAGCGGGGAAGTGGCGGCCCAAGCCACCATCCAAGCGAGTGGGATCGGCTTTACCCGCACGGTGAGCATCGTGCCCGGCCAGACCACGCTGGTCAACCTGCCCTCCCCCAACATTGTGCCCACGGGCGAGGGCCTGCGCAACACGGGCGTGTTCATCACCGCCACCGCCGACATCAGCGTATATGCCACCTACCAGTCCAACGCCCGCACCGAGGCCACCAGCGTGCTGCCCATCGAGGCCCTGGGCAGCAGTTCGGAGTACATAGTGGCCACCTACACCCCCAATTTCAACAATGTGCAGGCCCGGAGCCAATTTGTGGTCGTGGCCGTGCAGGACAATACCACCGTTGAGATCATCCCCTCCCAAAATACGGTGGGCGGGCGGCTGGCCAACCAACCGTTCCAAGTCACCTTGGCCCGGGGCCAAACTTTCCAAGTGCAGGGCGCGGACCGGCCCACGCCCTTGGCTGCCTTGCCCGACCTGACCGGCAGCGTGGTGCGCTCGGTTCCGGGGGCGGCGGGCTGTCGGCCTTTTGCCGTTTTTGCCGGGATCACCGCGACGGGCATCGCCGCGACGGGCTGCGTGGTGGGATCCTACCAGCACCTGTTCGAGCAACAGTACCCCCTGGTGACATGGGGCACACAATATGCGCTCACTCCCTACACCAACATTGCGTCCCTGAACAACCGGGGCTATCCCTACCGGGTACTGGCCTCGCAGGACAACACGTTGATTACCCTCGACAACGGCAACGGCAATACCGTTACCCGGACCCTGAACCGGGGACAATTTTTTGAGGGGACCACTGCCGCTACCGCCGGGTTCGACATCAACCGGGGCGTGTGCATCAAGGCCAGTGCCCCCGTGGCCGTGGCCCAATATGCCTATAGCCAATCTTGCAACGGCTCCGCGCCCCAGTTTGGCGATCCATCTTTGGTCATGCTCACGCCGGTGAACCAAGCTGTGAGCCGGGTCACGGTCAGTCCCGCCCGGATGTATGGCGGCTCCACCATTGTCAACGCCCAAAATGAACGGCACTATGTCAATGTTGTGATGTTGACGGCCCAAACTGGCCAGTTTCGGATCTTGAGCCAGGGCAACAATCCCCCCAGTGCGCCCGTGTTCCGGCCCTTGGCGGCCTGCAGTGAATATTCCTACGGGATTGTGCCGTTGCCCACCGGGGCCACCATCCCCAGTTACACGTTGGAAACCACGGGCGGGGCAGGTTTTGGGGCTTATGTGTATGGCTACAATGGGCCCGATGCCTATGCCTACACGGCCGCCGCCACTTTTGAAAACCAAGTGGTGAACTACAACGTCACGGCCAATACGCTGATCAACAATGCCGTTACGGGCAATTTTACGATCTGCCAAGGCAACGAGGTTTCTTTTACGGGCTTTGGCACCGGCGTGAACAGCTACACGTGGGACTTTGGCAATGGCGCCACGGCCAGCGGTCAGAATGTGCGCCACAATTTCGCCCGGCCCGGTACTTTTACGGTCACCATGCGGGCCAACACGGTGTCCAACTGTGGATTCACCGAGGTCAAAAAGGAATTGGAAATTTTGGAAGTCCCCCGGCCCAATTTGGGGCGTGACACCACCTTGTGCCAAGGGGCCAGCCTCACCCTCTCGCCCGGCCCGTTGTTCCAGGTTTTTGGCGGAACCCCCAGCTATGAGTGGTCCACCGGGGCCACTACTCCCACCATTGTGGCCAATTTGCCGGGTACTTACTGGGTGCGGGTGCGCAACAATGGCCAGTGCCCCGTGGCCGATACCATCGTGGTGCGCAACTTGGATTTTTCTTTTAGTTTGGGGGCCGATCAGCGGGTCTGTGCCGGCCAGCGCATCCCTTTGGGCGGGGCACCTTTGGCAGGGGTCACCTACACCTGGAGCGGCCTCAACAACAGCCCCACCACACCTCTCTCGGCCACCAATATTGCCAATCCGTTCTTTAGTTTCAACCTGCCGGGCAATCAGGCCCAGTCTTTTAGCTACTTGGTGACGGCCCGGAGTGTGGCCGGCTGCGAAGCCCGCGATACCATCAATGTGCAAGTGTTCCCCGGTGAACTGCCCACAGTGGGCCGCCGCACCCTGCGTTTGTGCGCCGGGGAGACCCGCACCATCGGCGTTGCGCCCAATGCCGCCTTTACCTACGCTTGGTCACCGGGCACGGGCCTGAGCAGCGCGGCCGTGGCCAACCCGATCTTGACGGGGATCAACCTAACGGCCGATTCGGTGGTGACCCGCTATGTCCTCACCATCAGCAATCAAGTGTGCCTGGCCCGCGATACAACCGACGTGGTGGTTTATCGCTTGCCCCAAGCCGCCGCCGGCCCCGATCGGCGGGTGTGCAGCAACGATACCACCCGGCTGGGCCAAGCCCCGCTCTCGGGCGTCACCTATGCTTGGTCGGGCCTGAACAATGCCCCCACTGGTGCCCTTTCGGCCCTCAACGTGGCCAACCCGGTTTTCCGCGCCCGCAATGCCACCAATGCGCCCCTGATCTACCATTATGTGATTGCAGTGCGAACGGTGGCCGGTTGCACCGCCCGGGACACCGTGCGCGTGACGGTGGTGCCCGGCGAACTGCCCCTCACTGGGCGGCGCACCGTCCGCTTGTGCGCGGGCGAGGCCCGGAACATTGGGCTTACTGATCGCAGTCCCTTGCTCACCTATCGCTGGTCGCCTAGTGCCAACCTGAGCTCAGACACCATCCCCAACCCAGTGTTGCGCGGGGTCAATTCGTCGGCTGATTCGTTAATTGTCAACTATGTGTTGACCATCTCCAATGGCGTGTGCTCCGTGCGCGACACCACTCAAGCCATCATTTATCGCCTCCCGGTGGCCGATGCTGGGCCAGATCGGGCCGTGTGCTCCGGTCAGCGCGTGGTCATCGGGACCAATCCGTTGACTGGACTGATCTATGCTTGGTCGGCACTGCCGGGCTCGAGCCTGGCCGATCTGTCGGCCAGCAACGTGGCCAATCCCAGCTTTCTCTTGGTCAATACAACCAATGCGGTTTTACGGCGCGGCTATGTCCTGCGGGTGGTCAACCGGGCCGCTTGTTTTGCGGTGGACACCGTCCAGTTGTCGGTGGCCCCTGCCCTGGGCAACGCGGCCTTAGTGCGAACGGTGCGGGCCTGTTCGGGCGATACTGCCCGACTGGGCGATGTGGCCCTGCCCGGTTATCGGTACAGTTGGGCCCCCGCCACCAACCTTTCGGCCAGCAACGTGGCCAACCCGGTGTTTCGGTTGGTGCTGCTCGATACCCTCCAACGGACGCTGACCTATGTCCGCACCACGATTTTCAATGAGTGCACGTTGAACGACACCGTGCGCGTAACGGTGGTGCCGCCGTTGCCCAAATTGCGGATAGTGGGCAGCACCCGCCTCTGCCCCGGTTCCCCCAACATCGTTTACCGCATTGGGCAGCCCCGGGCTGGGCTGGTGTACCGCTGGGACATCACCGGGGGCACGTTGGTCACTGGCCAGGGCACCCCCCAAATCCAAGTCAATTGGGGGCCGATCAACCCCAATGCCCGCGTAGTGGTGGGACTGGAGAACAACCCTTGCAACCTTGGTGGCGATACCCTGCGCGTGGATGTGAACCTCACCCTTCGCCCGCCCAAACCGTTCAGCCCGGTCGATCCCGACACCTTGTGCGTCAACCAAGCCAACAACGTGCGCTATGCCCTGCCCACTACCACCGAAGGATCGCTTTATCAATGGTTCACCAGTGCAGGCGGGCGGATCGTCAGTGGCCAAAACACGGGGGCGGTGGTGGTTGACTGGACGGGGGTTGGCTTTCCGACCAATCCTCCCAATCCCCTGAGCGTGCGGGTATGGGCCACCGAAACCATCAACACGGTGACCAACCGCTGTTTTGGGGCAAGTGATACTTTGGTGGTACTGCTCTATCCCTCCCCAGTGGCCAACCGGATCAATGGGCCCGTGGAAGTGTGCGAAAATGCCCCGGCCACCTACTCGCTCAATGGGTTGCCCGGCTCCACCTATCGTTGGGCAGTCACTGGTGGCCAGTTTCAAGGGGCCGTTACTGGCAACAGCATCAGCGTATTGTGGGGGCGCAGTGGCTCGGGCAACCTCACCGTTACCGAAACCAGCCGGTTGAACTGCCCCGGTCTGCCCATTAATTTGGCCGTCAACATTAATCCTTTGCCCCGGCCACAACTCCAGCAAGCGGATAGCGTCATCTGCCGGGGTGATTTGTCCCCCAAAACCTACCGCGTGAGTGGGCAACCCGGCTCGCGTTTCCGATGGGCGGTTACGGGGGGGCGCCTTGCTGCGTTTTCCCCGGATAGTAGCCAAGTGGGAGTGGTATGGGACACCCTGCTGTTCCCCAAACGGCTGACCGTTTCAGAGATATCGCCAGCGGGCTGTTCGTCCACCATGCCCTTTACCGTGCCCGTTTACATTGATGGCACCGAGATTGTCCTCCGGGCGGTGACCGTGCAACTGGCTGACGAGCGCAACACCGAGTTGCGCTTCCGCATTTTGAACGCCATTGCCTTGCCCCAAACGTTTAGTGTCGAGCGGCGGGTGCGCGGCCAAGGCAATTTTCAGGCGGTGGGCACGGTCCTAGCTGCCGATAGTGTGTTCACCGATCGCAATTTGGATACCGATGCCAATAGTTACGAATACCAGATCCGCCGCACCCAACAAACCGGGCCTTGTGCCACTCGCACGGGCGCTCCCCATGCCACCATTCGTTTGCAAGGCCAAGTGACGCCCGAACGGGTGGATCTGACCTGGGGGGCCTACCAAGGTTGGGGCCGAGTGGCCCGCTACGAGATCTGGCGGCGGGTCGATGGGGAAACTGCCTTTCGTTCCATCGGTCAAGTGGGTGGCGGCTCGCTGCTGTTCACCAGTCCCGACGGGCGGGCGGGCTTTAACCAGTGCTACCGGATCCGGGCAATAGAACCGGGCACGGGCCGCGAGAGCTGGAGCAATGAGATCTGCTTTGAGCTGAATTTCCCGTTGGTTGTGCCCAATGTGATCACGCCCAACAACGACGGGCGCAACGATCGCTTTGTCGTGCCCAACTTGGAACTCTACCAGCAACCCTTGCTCCAAGTGTTCAACCGCTTTGGACAATTGATCTACGAAAACGAGAGCTATCGGAACGATTGGGACGGCGGGGGTTATCCGACCGGAACGTATTTCTACCGGCTGAGGGCGGTGCGGCCCGGCCAGGACAGTCAACTTGAGTACAAAGGTTGGGTGCAGGTGTTGCGGTAGGTACGTTTTGGGGAATGCGTGATCCGGTCAGGTGCTGTGCGTGACCCGCCGATGGCTGGGGATTTGGCCATCGGTCTGAAAATCCGTAAATTGCATCCAGTTCAAACCCGATCCTGTCAACCCAACGCCCACTTGCATGGCCATCATCACCCACCTGTCGCAACTAGACCCCTTGGGCACTTACAGCTACGCCGACTATCTCAACTGGCAGTTTGGGGAGATGGTGGAACTGATCAAGGGGAAGATCTTTCCCATGTCGCCCGCCCCCAGTGTGCGCCACCAGTCGGTTTCGCGGAATTTGACCGGAATGCTTTATGCCCACTTCAAGCCCACTCCCTGCCGGGCATTTGCGGCCCCGTTTGATGTGCGGCTGCTGGACCGGGCCAAATCGGAGCGGGCCGACCGGGACATTTTCACCGTGGTGCAGCCCGACCTGTGCGTGATCTGTGACCGGGCCAAGCTCGACGAGCAGGGTTGCCTTGGGGCCCCCGACTGGATCATCGAGGTGCTTTCCCCGGGCAAGAACGCCGCCCGCGACATCACCCTCAAGCACGCGCTGTACGAGGAGAACGGTGTGCGCGAATATTGGATCGTGTATCCCAACGACCGGCTCATCCACCAGTTTGTGCTCACGGCCGAGGCCCGCTACCAGCTCATCCAGGTGTGGGGCGGC